>JALQXV010000056.1 GCA_023263015.1 Candidatus Saccharimonadia bacterium | reverse complement strand
CGATGGCTTCGCATATTGCTGCAAATCTTGCCTATCTAGTACTTGGACTAACAATTTTGCCGCGTATACTTATATACGTCCGGAAACAAAAGTGGAATATTTTGTACAGGACAGCTCCAATTACGTACGCAGTAGCAGTCTTGTCGTTGTACATTGGGATTGCTGGCGTCCTAGAAGTTAACTTAATTTTTGCAGCCTTTCTAGCAGGTTTTGGCTTGGTTGGCGGAGCAAAGGGTAGTGAACGAAAATTCCTCAAAGATCCCTTTGCCGTCATCGAGAAATTCTCATTCTCTGTCTTTATCCCAGTCTACTTTGCATTGGTCGGGTATCGGCTGGTCTTTGATAAAGAATTTTCGTTTGTCATGCTTATAAGCTTCTTGGTAGGTTCATCGCTTATTGCGATTGGAGCGGTTGCGCTGTCGAGCAGACTAGCAGGCTTTAATAAATCAGATACGTTTAATCTTGCGCTAACTCTAAACGCTCGTGGCGGGCCAGGAATTGTTTTAGCAAGCATCGCCTACGACGCAAAACTTATAAATGCGGCGTTTTATACCACTTTGGTCTTAACGGCTTTGATTACTTCGCAAATAGCTGGTTCGTGGCTTCGTTATGTAATGAGTAAAAACAAACCGCTACTCAGCACAGAACATTAAGAATGCTTGTGCATGGTAACGTAATTTCTAAAGACTTTTGCCATTGGGTGCTTATTTTTGTAAACGCGATTACCAACTCGCACCATACCGTAAATAGATGTATGCAGTTGATCTCGTGCAGCTTGTTTATGAATTGGATCAAGCAGCAAGCTCGTTAATCGCTTGCCTCTATAGGCGGGCAATAACCCAATGGTCTTTAGCACGAGTTGATTTTTATATGGGTATGCCATCACAAAACCGATGTCTTTACCTGAATCATTTAAAAAGTATGTGTAGGCCGGATCAAATTTACCTGAAGAGTTATAAATTCGCTCTTCTAACGAAATTGCTGGACAGTAGGTACTCTGAAATGGAAATATCTGATTACGAAGCTCGTGATATATTTTAAAATCTTGGTCATAGTCACTGTTATTAAAAGGTCGTACAGTAAGATGCGCGAAGTCTTTGTGTGGCTTTCGTAATGCAAACTTAAGGAGTATCTGATAGTACTTTAATTTACCTGATGCATATCGGTTAAAAATATTAAATCCAGCTTCTCGAAATGCATCAATGTGCCAGCGCGGGTTAACAGGTTCGCCAGGGAATACATAATCATCATCAACGTTCAGGCGATAATCGTTAGGCAGCGTACCGTTAATTGGTCCGTACACATCATGCAAATTATGCTCTTTCTTTAACCACGCACATGCTTCAGTAAGCACCTCGGCTCCAACGGCACTGTTGGTACATGCAAAATAGCCAACAATACCGTGCTGAGGAAGCCGACTGTCGATCATGGCCATAACGTGCGCTGAGCCCGATTTGTTAGAGATATAGAACGATTTTCGGGTTAAATAGCGCCACTGCGGATTGTCTGGGTTGAGATGCTTTTGCCATATATTTAAGGCAACATGGCGGATCTGATCATTGTAAGCAGTATTTGTAATGGCAGTCAGTTGCTTAAGGCTGCGCTGCAGGTCCGAGGCAGGTGCTGCTACTTTAGATGAAGCCATAGAAATATTGCTGCGTACACTAAGTTAATTTGCATTAGGAAAGGTGGTGATTTTTTAAAGAGATGAGACGAAACCATTAGCGGGATCATGATTGCTAAGATCAATGCCGCTAGTTTTCCATCGGCTACTAAAACAAGTAAAAGGGCATAGCGACTGTACGAGACAGGCAGTCCGGTGTAGTAGCGCTTATCCGTCTCGACGTAACCTACTACCGTAAAGCGACTAAGCCTAAGCGCTGCGAACAAACAGTACATGGATGTGATAACAATTGACCACCACGCCCAGCCAGATTGGATATTAATCACTAATGAAGGGAATAGCACCCAGCCTAGGATGTCGTATAGCGAATCTAGGACTTTCCCGTAAGGTGAGCCACCGAACTTTCGGGCAATTCTACCATCTGCATAATCTAAGAACATGGAAACAAAAGTCGCAGCAATAGCAAGATATAAATGGTCATTCCATGCTAGCCAAAAGGCATTAACGATTAGTAGGATAGCCAGAGAGGTTACATAGTCGGCTTTAGAAAGTTCTTTTAAAAGGTGTTTTTTAGTCATCGCAATGTTACATGTATTATAACAGTATGCTCGGTTCGCTTCGCACGTTGGTGTCTATGATAAGCTTTGCCTCAAAATTCGTCCGATTCAGGATTCTATTTACATGTAGCTTGATTACAATTTTAGCTAGCTTGTCTGTGGGCATACTATCCCTTCAATTGCTATTAGTTTTGCTAGTGTTAGTGGCTTGGTATATTCATGCCGCCAGTTCCAACGATTACGCCGACAGACAAATTGATGCTATTAACTTGCAAGGCGTTAAGAATCGTCCTTTGTTGAGTAAAAATAGGTCTAACCGTCGTCTATGGATTGTGCATGGATTTGCCGGAGTGGCAGCTCTTATGTTTGCCATACCGTTTGGCTGGTTAGGAGTTGGTTTAACGTTTTTTATTCTTTTAATGGATTACGCGTATTCGTTTAAGCCGGTTAGGATCACTGACCGAGGAATCATTAGCCAGCTACTATTACCTTTGGCGTATGTGCTGTTTCCATTTAGCCTAGGCTACTGGTCAACTAACTCCATCGATCCGTACCCTTGGTTGCTAATGGCGGGTCTTTATTTTGGGTTTATTGCTCGGTTATTCCTAAAAGATTTCCGTGACGTAAAAGGGGATCAGAAGTATGGCAAACGTACGTACCTGATTCGTCATGGCGCCAAGTCTACTTGTTTAGCGAGTGCTTTAAGTGGGACGGTAGCTTTGGTAGTAGTTGCCGCTTCGACTAACTTTTCTAGAGGCGTTCTAATAGTGTTGGTTTTAAGTCATTTCGCAGTTTTAGTATTGCTATATCGGCTAGCTCAGTCACCACAAATTGCATTTCAGATGAAGCTAATTGCAGCCATTGCCAAATTCGCAAATGCTTCGATCGTCGTCGTAATAATTTTTTATCTAAGCCAGTATTTCACTAATATGAGTTCACTAGAGGTCATACTGCCTCTTTTAATCGGATTATTTCTACTTACTGGTGTCACTATAAAAAGCACCAGCTCACCGAGCTTCTTCCAGCGCTTAATTTGGTTACCTATCAGATTATTTATGAGGATGTGTTGCTCGGTGCAGATTATAGGCGTTGAGAACGTTAAGAAAGTGCATGGCAACGCTGTATTTGTAAGCAATCATGTTACCGAAATTGATCCGTTGATGATTGTGGCGGCATTGCCATTCTTTTCAACAAAAATTCCAATTGCTTTCGTAACCTCAGACACTCAAACGTACCGCGACAACTGGAGCGGTTGGCGCAAATTTTTATACGGTGGCAACTTCTTTAAGATCATTGGAGGCTATCCGGCGTATAAAGGCTTAAATAACTATGAACACGCTTTAAAAAATCATCTTTTGGCTAGTGAAAAGGGTATGGCCGTCTGTATTTTTCCGGTAGGACGACGGCACGCGGATAGTGATATTGGCGAGGCACGCGGTGGAGCTTCATTCTTGATTCAAAGCACCAGTTTACCCGCAATTCCTGTTCATATTCAAGGCTTGAATCGACAAACATCAATAGGTGATTACCTTAAGCGTAGACCTAAATTGGTAATTACGTTTGGCGCACCAGTTTACTCAAAAGAGATTTTTGGTACCAAAAAGACATACAGCAGAAAAGATTATGAAAAAGCCTCGGTCCAACTAATGAAGAAAATTATAGAACTAAACTGATTTGCGGAGTGTGAAACGGAAGAGATTCATCGAGTCTACCTCAAATGCGACTTTAGCGCCGTGCATCCACAGTTCCCATAGTCTGTAAAATGACTCATCAAACATATCTTCAATAGTTGCACGATTTCTTTCGAGGTTGTTGATCCATTCCGTCATAGTAAGTACATAACTTTGCGTATCATCAACAAACTTATCAACTTCTAGGCCTGCATCGCTTGCAGCATCTAGTAACTCGTGCTTTGCAGGTAAGTAGCCACCAGGAAAGACGTATTTTAGAGTCCATGCATCAACACGCTTCGGTATGTATCTGCCGGTATTTTGAATGTAAATTATTCCATTCGGTTTAAGTTTGGCAGATAGGCTCCTAATAAAGGTGTTTAGGCGTGGACGGCTAACGTGCTCAATAGATTCGAGCATAACAATGGCATCAAATTGGCCGTCAGGTAGATCTTCTAGCATGTCTTGATAACGCAAAGATATGCGGTCTTCTAGGGAGAGCTTGTTGAATAGTTTTTCGCAATACTTACGTTGCTCTTGGCTAAGCGTTGTGGCCGTAATAATCCACTTGTGATTCTGCGCTGCGTAGCTTGCAAATCCGCCCCAGCCACATCCTAGGTCAAGCACTGTTGATTCAGGTGGCAAATTAAGCCAGTCGCAGACGAGCTTAATTTTATTTTGCTGAGCAAGCGCCAAACTTTCCTTTTTGGTTGTATACAATCCGCACGAGTAAGACATAGTTTTATTGTCTAGCAGAAGTTTAAAGAAATCATTCCCAAGATCGTAGTGGTAGGAAATCTGATCTTTTGTGTCATTTGGAACACTGCGGTTAGCTAAGAATGCCGCAATTGCTAGTCGTAGCGACGGCTTTAATTTCTTAAATTGATGTCGTAGTTTTAAGTATGCCTCTAAGTCACCTTCAATCTGGAGTCTGTTTTCCATGTATGATTCACCAAAGCCGAGTGCACCTTGGGAGATGAGCCGCTTAGCAGTCCATTCGTCTTTAAAAATAATTGTAAAAGCTGGTTTAGTACCTTTACCGTACTTAATGCGCTGGTTGTCCCAGTACAAAATATCAAAACGGACGCCACTAACCTGACTAAAGATTTCATCGACAACTTTTACGTAGTTCATAAGATCACCTCATTATACATGGCGAGCGTGAACTATTTGTTAACGCTTATGGCTGTGCTACTATTTCAGTAAAGATAATAATTACAACGGGGGATAGAAATGGGCGATACAACATCAGACTTACTCGTTCCGGCATTTTTTGTAACAATGCTACTAGGAACGGGTTTATTGGCATGGTGGTTTGCGCGTAAGAAGGACGTAACGCTACAAACATTTGGGCTTGGACTTGCAGGTTACACGGCAGGTTTGGCGGCATGGACTCTTCTAGTAATCTTAAAACCAGAAGACTTGCAGCCGCTCGTTCTAGCTGGCGCAGTACCATTTTTATTGGCGCATTTTGCATTTGCAAAAGTAGCTTATAAAAATATAGATTTTACTAAGACTAGTTTGCTAACCCTTGTTGTAGCAGGCGCTATAGCGGCAACCTTTGCGGTACGAACATTTATTTATCCTTCAGAACCGTACTTCTCATCAGAAGGACTTCTATACTTTGGCTTGCATCCGCTCTCGATCGCTCTATACATTGCAACAATGGCGCTAACGCTATTGCCGGCAATTAGCGTAGTAGCTGACCGCTTTAAGAACGGAACTACAAGGAGTGTCTTGCAAGTCGGATTGACCGCATTATTCATCAACGCAGTTATCCTAGTGAGCGGCGGTGACGACACTCTGCTTCTTATTAACGGCGTAGCGATGAGTACGGCACTAGTTGCGCTTTTACTCGCAGCGTTTTCGTCAGGTCCTAAGGCGCTTGCCTCGACTGCTTCTCGACGTAAGTAAGTTATCGTTATTAAAGAATTCGAACTGCGTAATTATAAACGGGGCGTATAGAACAATCCAAAAAATTAGCTCTTCGATCGGGAAATGGTAGCCGAACAGTGTTACCCAGCCCACAAAGTTTTCTCCTGGGTACGACCAATGTCCTTTATGTAAGCTAATCAGTACATTGGCGAGTCCTATGGCGATAAAATATGGAGCCATTTTTAAATAAACCTTGAAGTACTGTAGGTAAGCAATCGTAAATAAAATTAAAACGGGCAACATAAATGTTAGCCCGCTTTTAATGTAGAAGTACTCAATTGTTAACGAACCAATGCCAGTTAAGGCTAAAACCGTAATCCATACTACAACCGCTGCCGCTGCGCCAAACGCGTACGGCATCCGTTTGGCCACAACTTTATGCTCATTTTGATCATAAAAGTATTGGTAGTACGCAACAATTAAGTACGTTAGTAGAAATATCCAAACTAATGCCTCAAACGGGACTACTCCAGCTAATCTGGTTTCGAACATTGAGGTCGAAACCCATGATTTATCTTGTTCGGCAAGATAGTCGGTGAAAATTGAGATAAGGGTGATGATAGTAGCGTATACAGTTGATCGAGCAACCAGTTGCGTGCTGCGAAAAGACAGGTAGAGGGCAGGAGGAGCGAATAACAGAAGTGTAGCAGCCATAAGATTTACTGGAAATAAAAGTGTTATGACGGCACCAATAACAGGGAGGGCAACAAGTACACTAATATCTATTTTGGTATTTTTATTCACACCACAAGATTAGCATGGAGCCGAGGAGAAGTATATCTAAAGCTTATGGATTAATATTCGCTTCATAAGTTGCCTTATTAATCATCAACTTCTACCAATTTTGGCTGCGTATATCCAGCTGCTTTCATAACTAGTCACCCTTTTTAGGCGCTTTGCCGCCTGCTTTACGTGCTTCAGATAGGCCAATCGCAATAGCCTGTTTCTTGTCGGTTACTTTTTTGTCGGAGTTACCCGATTTAAGAGTTCCGTTGTTCATCTCTTTGATCGCTTTGTGAACTTTTTCTTGTGCTTTAGGTCCAAACTTATTCATTTATAACTCCTTACATAGTGCACTGTACATACAAAAAAGTACCCTAACAGTCAGATAAGGTACATTTAAGAAGTAATTTTTAAACTATTTAGATTATGCCGCCAATAAAATGACCGATCAGGTAGGTGATTGCCATTGCTAAGCCACCGCCCACAAAAACACGGGCCGAGGCTTTAGCGCGGTGTCCACCACCTACATGTGCACCAATTGCCCCTGACACAGCTAGACCTACTAGCGAGCTAACTGTTATTGCCCATGCACCTAGGCTAGTTGTACTAAACAGGGCCGCCATAATTGGAACTGCAGCACCTACGGAAAAAGCTGCCGCAGAGGCAAGCGCTGCTTGGGTTGGTCGTGCCAAAGCTTCATGGTCAATGCCTAGTTCATCACGGGCGTGTGCTACAACCGCATCATGATCATGCAGTTGTTTGGCAACTTGGTGAGCCAGTTTTGCATTTAAGCCTCGCTTTTCGTAGATCCAAGCTAGCTCCTTAAGTTCTTCGTCTGGATTTTCCTTCAAAGACTTTCGCTCAATTGCGATATCAGCTTTTTCAGAATCTCGCTGTGAAGCCACCGAAACGTATTCGCCAGCCGCCATAGACAGTGCGCCGGCAACTAAGCCAGCAATACCAGCAGTCATAATAGCGGTGTCACTTTGTGAAGCAGCTAATACGCCTAGCATTAAGCTTGAAGTTGATACAATTCCGTCATTTACTCCAAGTATCGAAGCGCGCAGCCAAGCAGCACGGTGAGATCGGTGCTTTTCTTCGTGCGGACTTTCAAAGTGATTGGTTCTTGTCATGTTTTTCCTTTTGTATGTTACTCGATGAACTAAAAAAGACTCCGAGCAGAAACAATTAGTTACTGTTCGAAAGTCTCGTTCACTCTCGGGTGAGAGCAGAATGACCTGGCTTTTGCCATTATGTAGAC
>JALQXV010000025.1 GCA_023263015.1 Candidatus Saccharimonadia bacterium | reverse complement strand
AATAGTGCCGATCCATGCACCACGCCCGAATGTCAGTAGCAGCGCCAGACCATGCAGCATTAAGATGCCCCCATAAAGCATGCGTTTATCTGAGTCTTTCCAAAATCTAATAAGCATACCTAACGCGAGCGTACTCGGCAGTATTAGGAACGCGCCTAAAGAGTTTGGGTCACGAATTGTTGAAAACACTCTAGGCAAATCAGGCTTATCATCAATAAAGAAGTTTGGTTTTACGCCACGTTCTACACTATAGCCAAAGTGTGTCAAAAAATCAGACGGTAAAAACCTCTGAATAATTGCAAAGGTACTAACGATAGCGCTACAGATAAGTAGGACTTTTATAAATTTTTGAGTATTGGCTTGTTTTGGGATCAATAACGCTAAGCTGTAGCCAATTAACAGATACCAAACTATGCGGTTGTTATAGACAGTCGCCAATAACCCAGTGTCGACTGGCTGATTAGTACCAAATAACAGTATTAGATGTAGAACAAAATATGCGACCGCAAAGCCAACCAAATATAGATAATTTTTTGTATATTTTCGGCTTATTAATACCGTGCAGACCAGTATAGAAACTAATAAGGCCGTAAATACATCTTTAGCCAGTTTCCACCCATCTAGCCCGCCTGTATACGTACTCAACCACTGTGTAATAAAGATATGAAACGGCATATATACAAACAGGCCAATTGTCGCCCAATACAGATACTTCGTAAAAGTCTTCATTTCTTCGTATAATTGTAGCAGTAATGGATTCTAAGCATATTGTTATTGACGCCCGTATTCGTCGCTCAAGCACCGGTCGATATACCGATCGACTGATCCAGCATCTCCAAACGCTCTCAACAAACCACCAATTTACCGTTTTGGTTCAGCCTGATGATCCTTGGCAGCCAACTGCCCACAACTTTGAAGTAGCACACTCTCCGTTCCCTCAGTTTTCACTAAATCCGCTGAATGATACAAAATTTGCGTATCAACTTAACGACCTCAACGCCGATTTAGTACACTTTACAATGACTCAGCAGCCACTCACCTACAGAGGCAAAACCGTCACAACCACTCACGACCTTACAATGCTACGCTTCGTACGAGCCGGCAAAACCCCCTTACCAATTTTTTGGCTAAAGCGCTTAGGCTACAGGGTCTTGTTTTATGTAGCTAACAAAAAATCAAGCCAAGTTATTGTGCCCTCAGAATTTGTAGCCAATGATCTAAAAAAACTCTACCCATTCCTAGACAACGTTCATATAACCTACGAATCTAGCGAACCTCCAATCAAGGCCGCCAGCAGTCCTATAGAAGGACTAACAGACCCGTTCATCATGCATGTTGGCAGTCCTTTTCCCCATAAAAATATCCAAAAGTTAATTGAAGCTTTTGAAATAATTCTCGCCGATAAACCAAACCTTAAACTAGTTCTTGCAGGCAAAAAAGAGTTTTACTTTAACGAACTTGAAGACTGGGCACGCAAGCGTGACAGTTATGATTCGATTTTATTCGCTGGCTTTGTAAGTGACCCCCAGCTTAAATGGCTGTATCAAAATGCTGAGGCATATATTTTGCCGTCCTTGAGCGAAGGCTTTGGCTTGCCTGGGCTAGAGGCAATGGCGCATGACTGCCCACTGATTAGCAGTAACGCAACCTGCCTCCCAGAAGTATACGAAGATGCCGCTCATTACTTTGACCCTACGAGTACCAAAGATATCGCTGACTCAATTACTACTGTTTTGAACGACCAGAAGCTGCGTAAAGAGCTTATAGCTAAAGGTAAAAGCCAGCTCAAGAAATATTCTTGGCGCACAATGGCAGAACAAACTCTTGCCATCTACGATCAAGCCTTGGACCTAAAGTAGGTCTTGTTTCATATTTAGTTAATCTTGCGGGTGCATGATTATCACAACCACTAACCACTAGGAGTTGTAATGTTCAGATACCCGTTGGGGCTTATTGCCCTTATATTTTCATGTACGGTGTTCTCCGGTATCGCACATGCCGAGACATCAAGTTGGTTAAAACCAGAACACCCAACCTTGAAACAACTCCCAGTTACTCCTGTTCCTGTAAGCCAGTGTATTGACTGTACGCCCTAACTCACATTTGTCACAATCCCAGCCAACTTCCTTAAGTTGCAGTCGCAATCTTCACTTCAAACCTGCGCAACGCGCACTGCATTTGGCCAACAAAGCGTTAGCACAAACTACATTAAGTTAAGTGGTTCGAATGTAGCTGGTCCGTTACGCTCCTCCTCCGGAATAAATCTTCCAACCAGCCCAATACCTAATAGCCCTCATGTGCTACGAGCCGGCTCTGGCACCTACGGAACGAGCCGATACTTGGTCCGTAATTTAGCACAAAATATTAACACAACTATCCAGCAGAACGGCTCCATTTATCATCAACTTCGAGCAGGCAACCCAGAAACACATATTTCGGACCTCACAGGCCAGCCAATTGAGTTTACCGAGCTTCGCGCCTCGGATAATGGTAAATGGCTACTTGGCGATTCACACCAGAAAGGAATGTACCGTATTAATGTCGAGACTGGTGAAACGCTTTTGTTCCAAAGTGGCTACAATCATGCCATTGGTATTCGTCCGTATTTTATTACCAACATTTCCGACGATGGTAGGTTTGTACTTGTTGCCGAACAGTCCTATCAGATCCTAAAGCTATATGACCTAGCCACGTGCGTACAGGGACAGGACAACACCAAGCCAGCAAACTGTAATTCAAAAGATTTATTCTCAGCCGCAAAATCTAGCATTCCGCTTTATCGCGGTATACATCACATACGCTTTAGCGGTCCAAATACCATCCAGCTCCATGTCTTGCTAAGTAATAGTTCCTACGCATACTACTCTATGACTGCGGCTGGCGAGAATGAATCACTTTTGGACTATCTAGCCCTAGGCGATTCATTCGCATCGGGGGAAGGAGCCCACAATTATAAATCAGGTACCGACAACAAGAACCCGCTCAACGTCTGTCACCTATCATCTGTATCCTACCCGTATTTGCTTAAAGAGTTCAGGTCTAGTTCAGAATCGGTCGCATGTTCAGGTGCAAAGCTAAAAGACATTATTAACAATGACTATAACGAATGGACCGCTCAGTCTAAAGGCAAAAACGAGAGTACATTTACCCCTGCTATTCTTGGGCGTTTCTTGCCCGGCTATCGACCTCAAATAAAATTCGTGGAGCACACAAGACCCAATACTGTAACAATTTCAATATCAGGTAATGATATTGGCTTTGGCAAAATCATAACAGCCTGCCTAGCTCCTAGTACGTGCTATGAAAGTCCTCAAGAAAAAGCAGACTTAGCACATACTATTAACAGCAAATACCAAGAAATGGTTGACGCATTTATAGGCATAAAACAAAAGTCCGCAACTAACGCATCTGTGCACGTATTGGGTTACCCTCTGCTTGTTTACCCTGGCGGCAACTGTGCTATAAATGTTCAATTCAACAATCAAGAGCTCAGCAATATCAATGCTATTATCTATTACCTGAACAACGTCATACAAAAAGCCGCTAACAAAGCAGGAGTATCTTTCATTAGCCTAGAAAATAGTCTAGATGGACATCGCCTATGCGAAACCGATAGCAAAAATATCGCTGTCAACGGCATAACAGCAGGCGATGACAAGACTTTTTCTTTCCACTTAGCCAATAACTACATCGTTGAGGGCTATTTCATAGGACGCGAAACGTTCCACCCCAATGCTTTTGGCCATCGACTGTTCGCCAAATCAATCGCCGAACAAACAAATAATTTTACAATCGCTAATCCCGAGCCACGACAGGTTCTAGAGCCAAATCCTACAGACATAGCTCAATTCGCAGGAGGCTCAAACATACAGCCCCGCCTTATACGATACGACGAGAAACTCACGGAAAATCTACTCAATCGCAATAGCCCCATACCAATTACTATTTACGATTTACGCCCAAGCTCTTCCGTAACACTCAGCGCTATTGGCAAAACATTCCAAACACTCACAGCAGACTCATCCGGAAAAATTGTTACTAACATTAACCTCCCAAGTCTCCCTATCGGTCTGGCGACGATACATGCTCATGGGCAAAGCGTCAGCGGCGATGAAATAGATATCCAAAAGACTGTTTATTTAACAGATTCGGCGGATGATCTAGACGGTGACTTAGTTCCAAATAGTGATGAGGGCTGCTATTTCGTAGAATCCTCTGGTCATGACAGCGACGCTGATTTAATAGACGATTCCTGTGATGGCTACCTAGGAGACACGCCTAAAATGCAAACTGAACAGCTCACTTCCTCCCACACAAGCCTACCCGTATCTAGTGTCGCAACTAATATACCGACAGCCTTGTCTCCTCTACTGAAGATCCCTAGGTCAATAGACACAATCCGCTCGCCAGCCGTATTATCAGCAAGCACACCTTTGCATCAGCCCTCTGCTATGGCTCGCTCGGAACCAGATGGTTTTTCGCAGAGATCCTCTCGCCAGAGGCACTTACGATTACTTGTAGTCCTTGCGGTCGTATTCTTGGTAATGACCTATCTGCTATTCCGGTGGCGCCGAAACGCATAAGCGATTACAATATTAACTTAATGAAGCGCATAATTCTTTCTTTGATTTTAGTTGCTGGAGTTACCTTGCCCGTGTCCGCCAGTGCTCAATCAAGCCTACAGAATACAAACAACAATATTCAAAGCCAAACAGGACAAGCTCAAAACTCGGCCAACACCCAAAACCAAGTCGGTACCTTGCAGAATAACAATACCGCCTCACAACTCAATCAAGCTGGTGGCCAGCCCCTTGGAGTCGTTTCAAATCCAAACCAAACGAGCCCAGAGGCAGTAGCACAACCGAGTAGCGACCTTAAAACGGATATAACTAAAGATGGCGGAATGAATTGGTGGCTAGTAGTTATTGCCGTCACAATACTTATATTCATCGTGCTGTGCTGGCTTGCGATTCGAGAACCATACGCTCCAAATAAACCTGCAGCAAAACAAGTCAAGGAGCCAGCCCCCGCCAAAGAAGTCCGGCCTGAGCCTGTTAAGACACCTAAGAAAAAGAAGACGATTGCAAAATCTAATCGTCAGGGTCGTAAGAAAAAATCTACCAAGAAACGTTAGTTGGCTGGTTTTAAAACAATGTGACGGTCGCGACCATCACCTTCGGATTCGGTCTCTAAGCCATGTTCCCCAGCAAGTTTGTGTATAACCCTGCGGTCAGCTGCATTCATTGGGCGCAAATGCATTGCTTCGCCGGATTCTTTTACACCGTTAATCCACTCAAGGGCTTTGTCGCTCAACCGACTCGCTCGTTGCTGTTTGTACTCAGCTACATCAACGTTTACACGAGTAACTTCGTATCCGTTACTTTTGAGGGCGCTACTAACCATAAACTGTAGTGCATGCATGGTTTCTCCGCGCTGACCAATCAAGAAGCCGTTTAAATGCGTTGATGGGACATGAAGCTCGATTACTTCATCTTCGCTGTTTGTCGCGTATACATCCGTATTAAGTCCAAAGAATGATAAAAGGTCTTCAAGATACTTCTTAGCATATTGAATTGATTCTTCCATTACTTCCTCCGCTTCTTTTTACTACCTGACTTAGTTTTTTTGGTAGAAGTTGAAGCTACTTTTTTCTTTTTAACTGGCGCTGATTCTACCACTTCTGGCTCGTCAGCTATTTGTTTCATTTCTTCGGCGTCTTCTTTTAAAACAAGGCTTTGCTGGAAATAACCAACTGCACTGCTCGTAAATAGATATAAGGCTAGAGCAGCTGGAACAATCAGTGCAAAGATAAACGTTACGAACGGCAAGAAGTAGAGCATAAGCTTGCTAATTGCGGCAGTAACTTCCGCTTGGTCAGTTTCCTTGCCTTCGGCCGCTTCCTTAAGAATTATCGATAGCTTACGGGCGTCCTGATTATTAGACATCATGAGCTTGGTCTGACGATACTGCATGTACGTAGAAACAAGCGCCAAAACAACGGCTGGGAAATAAATTCCGTTTTCAAAGCCTCGTCGCGAAAGATCAACTAAACCTAGGAACGTTTCATCAAACAGATTGATGTTTGAGCCGAGCTGGCGGATCCATGACAAGTCATGTACCCAACTATACGAGAAGTTGAGGAGACTATTTGGATCATTAGTTATCTTTAGAACCGCTTGGTACAGGGCGATGAACACGGGAATCTGGATTATAAGCGTGCCGATTGAAGCAAACGGTTTAATGTCTCGCTCTTTATAGAGCTCCATCTGTAGCCGAGCTTCTTTTTGGCGGTCGCCGGCTGCAGCCTTTTTGATCTTCTTTAGCTCTGGCTGGAGCTTGCGCATCGCTTTAGCATGGTGCAACTGTTTGTGCACGAGTGGCCACAAACATAAACGAATCACAATCGTAAACAAGATAATTGCGATACCAAGGTCGTGCCCTGGGATGATGGCATAAATAAATTCCAACAGGTTAAAGACAGGTTGGACAATGTATGTCTCAAACATATAAATTTCTAACTCCTTGACTACTACTGTAACACGTCGGGAATAGTGATTCCACTAACGGCTAGAGGATATTTGCTTTCTGTAGCGCTGCTTGAACAGCCGCACCAAGCTCATCGTATGGAATTTCTGCCACCTCAGGAGACTGCACAGTGATCACAATGTCATACCTCCAAGCATTATTACTATCGGCCTTAATCAGCCGAACGGCTTCATATATACGGCGTCTGATTCGGTTACGGACGACAGCCTGCTTGCTAACTTTTTTACTAACAACCACCGCAAGCCTGTAGTCTTCCCGTTTCGATGGAGCATAGCGCAAACCAAAATAATCCGCACGGACTGAGCGACCTTTGCGATATACAAAATTAAGAGAATTGTGACCGTGGAATCGGTTTCTTTGTGAAATCATTGTTTTAAGGATAACGAAAACGAGCCGATGTCGCTATGACAATCGGCTCGTTTGCAAAGAACTGAAGCGTTCTTTAGTGCGTTAAGCGTACGCGACCTTTAATTCGGCGGCGCTTCATAACGTTACGGCCAGCTTTAGTGGCCATGCGCTTTAAGAAGCCGTGTTCGCGTGAGCGGTGGCGCTTCTTTGGTTGAAAAGTTCGTTTAGGCATAATCCTCTAACTATAGTGGTTTGGGGCACATTTGGTCAAACCACCTGCTCCAAACTACGTTAAATTAACAATAGTATTACCCTGAAGTATAGCAAGTTTTCCACTATTAGCCAAGATTTTTCCACACTTTTAACAGATTGGGCGGAATTTTGTGCATAAATCAATACCTGTTATAGGCATTTCCTGTGAATTTTTATTTTCCATCTATAAATCTGTGGAAAAGTTTTATATATTTGCTATAGTCTATATACAACTTCGTCGTTAACGACTAGCAAGGGTTTTAATAAACGTGAGGGGTAATTCCAAAACAATGGATACTGCGAGCCTCTGGCAGGCTGTACTAGGAGAGATTGAACTTGGTGTTTCAAATGGAAACTTTGTTACATGGTTTAAGAACACTCGCCTGCTAAAAATTCAGGATGGCTGTGTCCAAATTGGAGCGCCAAATGTTTTTATTAAACAGCAACTCGAAAAGAGATTTAACGACCTTATCGCCGAAACCCTAACTAAAAACGACGTTGCATACACTACTATTGAATATAAAATACTGCCCACCTCTTCTCTTAACAGTCGTCGCGTAAAAGATGAACCGGTTGTTTTACAGAACCAGACCGCGCAACCAGTTAAAGTAACTAACCGTCCAACAGCACCTACTTCGGCTAACAGCCTAACCCATTCATACCGCCAAGGACTTAACGAACGGTATAACTTTGACAACTTTATTGTCGGGGGTGGTAGCGAGCTCGCCTACGCAGCCTGCCAAGCCATAGCCCAAAACCCAGGCACTAAATACAACCCACTCTTTCTATATGGGGGTGTAGGGATTGGTAAAACCCACTTAATCCAAGCAGCTGGTAATGGCATTATCGCCAAAAACCCAGGAGCTAGCGTAGTGTATGTTTCATCAGAACAGTTCATCCAAGAATTTCTTGATGCGATTCGCTTTAAAAAGAACACTGATTTTGCGGCGGTTTACCGCAGTGCTGATGTGCTCATTATCGATGATATTCAATTTATCGCCGGCAAAGAAAAGACTCAGGATGAACTTTTCCATACTTTTAATGCCTTACACCAAGCCAACAAGCAAATTATTATCACCAGTGACCGTCAACCAAAAGACATCCCAACCCTCACCGATCGACTTCGGTCTCGATTTGAATGGGGCATGGCAATTGATATGCAAGCACCAGACTTTGAGACCCGTTGTGCAATCATCCAATCTAAGGCCGAAACACATAATCTCTCTCTTACGCCTACCGTTGTAGAACACCTCGCTAACTATGTCCAAAATAATATCCGTGAGCTCGAAGGTGCCTTAAATCAGCTGATCGCATTCTGTGAAATGCGTAATGTCGACCCTACATTAGAGGTAGCGGTAGCGTTGCTCGGAAATACTAAAGCGCGACCTAAACACTTGAGTGCCAAACAAATTATTGAGCGTACCGCGCGACACTTCCAAATAAGTGTTGACGAGCTACTTGGTCCAAAGCGAGACAAAGAGATTGTAGTACCGCGTCAGATCGCAATGTATATGCTCCGTAGTGAACTACACCTTAGTTTTCCTAAAATTGCTCGTGAGTTAGGCAGAAAAGATCACACAACTGCTATCCACTCTGTTGAGAAGATTGAGAAAGAAAAGGCGTTTGATAATGAAGTTAGGGTTGCAATTGCCGATATTAAGGAGCGTTTGTATGCGTAAAACCTGTGGATTAGTTGAGCAAAAAGTTAGTACAAAACTGCGCACAACTTTATTGTTCTCCACACGCACTATTTTTAATAAAACAGTATTGAGTATAAGCGCCTCTTTTACCCAATTTTCTACCCAGTTTGTGCAACAGTTTCTCCACATTAAATTTTCATTAAATCAATCTGTTAATGAACAGTTATCAACAGTATCCACACCGCCTATTATTAGGTCTATTACATTAAATTTTAAGAATCTATTAATAATATAATAAGGAAAAGATAGGTAGCCTCATGAAACTTCAAGTAACTCAAGAAAACCTAAATCGAGCACTCAACAACGTGGCTCGTGTAGCCAGTACAAAGAATGCTCTTCCTATTCTTTCTAATGTTCTAATCAAAACAATCGATAATCGTGTATGTATAGCAGCCACCAACTTAAATATTGCAATCACCCATTACATTGGCTCAAAAGTTAGCGAAGAAGGTTCAATAACCGTCCCTGCTCGTCTTATGCAAGATTTTGTAGCGAGTCTACCAAGTGGAATTATTGATATTAAAGTTGATGACACAAAATTACGTATCAAAGCCGACAAATACAACTCGACAATCAATGGGACGGTAGCCGACGACTACCCTGTTATGCCACAGATTAATAATGGTTCCACATGGAATGTACCTGCTGCCGAGCTTAAAAAAGCATTACAGCAAGTGATTTTAGCAGCTAGCAATGATGACGCTCGGCCAATTTTAACCGGAATTTTCTTTCATACTCATGAAGGTCATCTGTATATTGCAGCCACAGACAGCTACCGTTTAGCAGAAAAACGCATCATGCCACTTGCTCAAGAAGTTAAATTACTTCTCCCAGCCAGTGCAATGCAAGATTTACTCCGTATTATTGGTGACGCAGATGAGGAGATTGTAGTAACTCACGATGACCAACAGGTCTTGTTTACAGTCGGAGATGTCGAGCTGGTTACTCGTTTAATCGACGGAGTATACCCAGACTACCGAAAACTTATTCCAACCAGCTTCTCTACAGCTGCTGTTTTACCAAAGGCTGAACTAGTTAATATAACCAAGGTTTCGAGTCTCTTTGCTCGAGAATCTGCTGGTAGTGTAACGCTTGATCTCGATGAAGATGAAAAACAGATTAGTATTCGTTCCATTGCTTCTCAGCTTGGTGAAAATACGGCAACAGCATCTGCAAAAGTAACAGGTACGGCTAGTATTACACTTAATTCGCGATTTATATTAGATGGTCTTGGGGTAATTAACGATAGCGAGGTAAGTGTAGCCTTTAACGGTAAGCTCGAGCCGTGCGTTATTAAAGGTGTTGAAGATAAAGATTATATACACCTTATTATGCCGCTTAAGTCATAATAGTTAGTATGACGTTTACAGATCTGCGACTACAGAACTATCGTTCTTATTCTGATGCCTCGTTTGATCTTGGTTCAGGGGTAAATATTGTAGTAGGACCGAACGCAGCAGGTAAAACCAATTTACTAGAAGCAATTATGGTGGCTTCGATCGGTAAGTCGTACAGGGCGCGTGATGCCCAGCTTGTTAATAATACAAGTCAATGGGCACGAATCGATGTTCATACAAGCGAAAACGGCTTACGAACGGTTAAGTTGCAAAATGACCCAGCGGGCAAGATGGTTAAAACGTTTGAGATCGATGAAAAAACGTTCAAACGCTTCCCTCCTACTCAAAAACAACCAGTTGTTTTGTTTGAACCAAATGACCTGCAGCTTATAGAAAGTGAGCCATCACTACGTCGCAACTATTTTGATGACCTGCTTGAACAATATATTCCAAGCTTTGAGCAACATAGAAGTCATTACAAACGTGTGGTTGCTCAAAGAAATGCATTACTTAAACAGGGAGTTCGGGGCACCTCACAACTGTTTGCTTGGAACTTGCGACTAGTTGATTTAGGGGAACAGATAGTTAAGCAACGATTGGCTTTAATAGAGACTATTAATCATCAACTCAGCGACATTTACTGCGAGGTAGCTGGCCATGATAAAAATATTAAGATTAAGTACGAATCATCACTAGTAACTGATAATTATGGGACTAATTTGCTGCGCAAACTAGAATCTTCGCAAGACCTAGATATCGCCCGTGGTTTTACTGGAAGTGGCCCACATAGAGATGACATAGTTGTATATTTTGGAGATCAACCTGCCCTACTATCAGCTTCTAGAGGAGAGATCAGAACATTACTACTTGGTCTGAAAATTATGGAACTGCGAGTGCTCGAAAAGGAGCGTAGTGTTCGACCAATATTACTTCTAGATGATGTTTTTAGTGAGTTGGACGGAGCTCGTCGCAAAGCACTAACTAATTTCCTAAAAGACTATCAAACAATAATCACTACCACCGATGCTGACATTGTTGTTCAGCACTTCAGTGATAAATGTAATGTTCTAGCGCTATAGAATAGTTGCATTCGGCGTTAACGGTATTTGATTAGACGTACTATTAATGTTCCAATCAAAGATAAATTCTGAGGGGTCAAAGAAGTCTTCTTTGAGAATTCTATCGACGATCAATGCTTGCTGCGTGAATGGCTGTGTGCTGGCATACAACTGGACATTTGTTAATCGATCACTAGAAGGTGTATTAATAAATAGTGGAACACTTGGGTCGTTATCTCCGTCTGGGTCAAACTCTGAAATGTCACGGAGTGTATCATCGATTTTATCGGTATCACCATAAAAAGCGTTGTCTATTCCAACCAAGTAGTATTTGCCATCGTTCTTAGCAGCGTAACGAATTGAGGTTTGCTCTTTATCGCGCGAAGCAGCTTCGAGTACCAACTTATTGTCTACAACTCTGTGTACTTCCCCATTTGAGTTCACGATAAAAATATCTGCCCCCACCTTTTCAGTGTTTAACCTAGAGGTAGTGAACGATTTTTTGCTTGTTTCTTTAGTATTGTTGCGTATCGAAACATTGTATTTTGAGCTTTGGTTATCGTGAACTTCTTCTTTTTCAAGATCAGCGGGTTCTTGTTCTTTCCAAATCACACCTAAGGTGCTGCCACTTGCTTCGTACGAAACAATAAACCCCTTACTCTTATAGTCATCATTAGTCTGTTTTGTTTGTATAGAAACTGTTTTTAAGGATTCTGTACGGTCACTGTTGGTTGTAATGAAATGGATTCTGTCACCCTCAATCTTCATATTTCTTATCGGTGTTTCGCTTTTGTATACCTCTTCTTTGGTTCCGTTTGTGGTGATTAAAGAAATACTTTTAGATTGCTGAGTATTGACGTCTAAAGGCAAACAAATATACGTATTTTCTTTATAGTAGGTTAACTCTTGGCAACTATCGGAACTAGCCGTTTTTAATAGCTGGTACTGCTTAGTTGCAAAATCGTAGTTCCACCAGTAGGTCCCCAGTTTTGGTGCTGCCAAATTTGCAATTGCAACCGACAAATCATCATAGCTACCCTCGTTCCGTGTAGTTTGAAAAGTCACACCTTCCTTATGCCAGCCGACATTTTGTATGCCCTGTCCAATCAATAGGTAATCGCTCAGGCGCTCGGTCTTTTGACGACCTATATCGTATTTTGCAAAAAAGGAACCACTATAAAAATACATACTGTTATCGATCTGTTGAGCGAACTGCATATTGCCATGCAACCGTGTATAGTCGGACACAGTATTTTTTTGCCGTTGTCCACTCGTGAAAATAAACAATAGAACCAGCCCTAAAACTACCCCTAGTACAATTAATATTTTGTTTCGTTTACTCATATTCCCTCGCTGCTTTCTCGAGTCCTTTTGGGTACTGCCCACTAATTATGTCGCTTTGCGTAATAGGGACGAATTGCCAATCCTTGTTGACCATATGAACTGCTTCGTAAAGATCGCTAGGGCTTTTAATAAGCGCCCATTGGTTATTTGATACATATTCCACGCTCAGATTTTCGGCATTGCTACTACAAAAGGTTGCGATGTCACGGTCTTTTGAACAGACACTCTTATGTATCTCACTAATAGAGTATTTGGTGAAATTAAGTTTTAAGACAGTGTCACTCTCATTTTGCATATTTAACACGCCACTAAATGTAAAACCATCTTCATTGGTAGCTCGATAAAAATTAACAACGTCCTTTAAGCGGATTGACTGCTCTTCATCTTGGATAATATATGATCTTTCGTTAATTACTACTGTAATGGGCCGCTGGTCGCTTACAACTACTAGACTGTGCCCTGAGAAATAACGAACTGCAAACACAATACCTGCTACCAGCACGGTAGCCGCAATCGCAAATGATATAACCCGTCTATTATTAATCTGCATCACCCTACTCTTTTAGCTTGTCTTTAAGTTCATCAGGAAGAAGACTATTAAGGTTATCTGGAACCGGTGCTTTAAAGGTATAGACTGCTTCAACCGGTGTACCAATAATACTCGGCGCTACACCATCGTTGTTCGGTGTATCCCAGCCAATATGGATATGACCGTAGCTACCCCCAAAGACATGCCATGGGTCGCCGTGATCAACATCACCGTTATAACCAATCCAACGAACCCATTTTGGAATTGTGCCCTTGGGCCCCTTAGCTCCACCTACACACGTGCCATACCCACTGTAAGATGCAGCACAGCCTGGGCTTGACTTAGGTGGTTCGTCTGCTGAATCACCCCACCAGTTCATATCAAGTACGGCGGCTTCGGCGGTCTTCTTCCATTCATCTTTTGAGTTTTGCTTACTCTGGTCTTTTGGACGCACGTCTACGCCAAGTCCTGCGCCGTGACTCTTGTGACCGTTTGCCAAGCCATCGTCAGCACATAAATTATATGTCGTTAAAATGTATGCCAGAGCCGGTGCAATACGGGCGTCAATTCTAGTTTCTCGGCCCGGACATGAGTACTCTTTAGGCATAGTAATAAACTTGCCACCTTCTTTAACTGTGATAGTTTTATTCATATCTCCGGCACCGACTGTTGGGTTGTTTTGGGCGCACGAAGGTGATGTGGAAGCTACAGAGTCAGCTGAAGAGCCTGATTTATCCGATTTACCAACATTATCTTTGGTTGGTTCTGGTTCAAAGCCCATGGCACCACGAAGCTTTTTCATGTAAATATGTTTGCTTGAGTCGGTGCGACTAATATCTTTACCCTTAACTCCATCTGGATCGGTATGGTCATTACCTGGCGCCTCATCATGCCCAATCATACCCTGAACCTTGTCAGAGTCAGTCGTGCCAGTTATTTCGCCCCTCGGTTCGCCACATGGGATATCATAGGTATCGCACAGTGTTTTAGAGAGTTCAACTACAGACTTAAACTGCTTCTCATTGCGCAAGAGATCGTTAACATCCATACCGGTGATTTCGATACCAATTGCTTTACTGTTAAGTCCCTTTACGTGGTATGTCATACGCATATCATTTAACGGGTATGCTTGGTAAACAGTACCATCTTTACCGACATTAAACTGGATTCCAACACCGTTATTCCCCATCCAACCAAGCAGATCTGCGCCTTCCGACGTCCCAACCGTATAGTGGATTAGTAATGTATCCGGCTTCTCTAGTTTACCTTTGTCCATAGAATCGCTAATAGACTTATTAGTCTTATATATCTGCTTCCACGAAGAAGGTTCGCTGGCACTGTAGTCGCCGTCGTTAGCTTCTGGGCCATCTGCGCAACATTGGGTTACGCCAGAAACTTCTAGACTTCCCTCTCCGCCTGATACAGATGCTAAGTCTGTAAACTGTAACAGACTTGTCTTAAGTGATTTGTTTGGCTGGTCTTTAAAGTTTGGCGTACCAATCGTAAGGGCGGCAATATTCTTGTAGTCGGCCTTAACCATCTCGACTAAGCGGAGTCGTGCTGGATAATAGTCGGATTCATAGTAACCAGACTTAGGATTTGCCGCTTCAGCCCAGTGCAGGTTGCCTGGTGTAGCATCAGGGCTGGTTAATGCTTTAAAGAAGTCGGTTGGTGTAGAATTTGGCTTAATCAAGACTTCACCGAGTCGGGTCTGATATCCTTCGGTCATATGTCGTGATGTAGCCGAAACACCAGCGTCAAAGGACTTGAATGACTGCGTGCCATTACCAGCGTGCGCACCATCAACATAAAGGTCGCTTGGGTGACCAGAGTTTAGCGGATTAAATTTCCATTGGTTATTGATGTCACCACCTTCACCCAAGGCAAACGCCACCAGTGCAACGACATGATTTTCGGTCACCGTGTCGGATTCTGGAACATTTTTAAGTTTTGCGATGGATTTAAGTGTGTGGATTGCCCACTGCTCAAGAATAAAGGTTCCTTTACCATTACCGTCAGCGCCTTCTAGGCCGCTCTTATACATATAATCTTTGCGAGTACCAGATGAAGATGAGTCGCCGCTTGTTAATTCTGGGCTGCCACCGTTGCTACCGTCTACGCAGCAAACTTCATCTTGGATATCATCTTCAACTCCAACGTTGCCGCCACCGGTCGATCCGCCACCTTGTCCATATTTCTTAAATATAACCTCTGCAGCCGCCATACGAGGAGACGGATCCTTGCCGCTTCCTTCATAAAATTGGTTGAACGCACTCGCGGCTTCACCCGGGTTTTTAGCGGCTTGGATCTTTTCTTTGGTGCTCTTGTATCCACCTTCTAATTCATGCCCCACAAAATCTAACTGAACTTCCATTTTGTAAGGAGATTTACCTTTGGCAAACGCCACCAAAGCAGGCCATCGGCTAGACGGATCCCATTGTGCTAGTCCAGTATAGCCACCAGAGTTTCGCGCTCTCGTATTTAATGTTTCGTCTTTAACTTCAGGGTCAGCTGACCCTGATTCAAAAACAAAGTTACCAACAACACCAGCCGCCGCCTCTGGCTTAAGTTTAATGTTACTAATTAAATAGTTATATGCTTTTTCAACACCAGTTTTACCAACTGCGCCACTTCCTTTTGCCGCGCCGCCCGAATTTTCCTTCGGTAAACCTTCTACAATTGCGTCCGCAAACTGCTTGTTG
>JALQXV010000095.1 GCA_023263015.1 Candidatus Saccharimonadia bacterium | reverse complement strand
AATTTTTTTCTATTAACATTTCCTTTATTTTTTTATAATTTTCAATAATACCATTGTGAGCTAATATTATATTTTTATTAAAACTTAAATGAGGATGTGAGTTATTATCTGTTTTTTTACCATGTGTTGCCCATCTTAGACTTGTTGTCCTCGGTAGTGTTACCACAATCAAGCTGTGGTGCGGTAATAGCACCTACGGCGTTAGATGCATTAGTTTGACTGGCTACTGCCTTATTGTTTAGTTCATCGTAATTATTGATTGTAACCGCTCCACTGGCGTGGTAGGTTTGAACGCCACTCAACATGATGTTAAGGCCAGTAACTTGTCGGGTGTACTTAGCTTGAGCGTCGGCTGCTCGCCAATTAAGTGCTGCTTGTCGTTCATTACAATCCTTAGGGTCCCACCAGTTTTTGTTGTCTTGGCGATTATCGCCTCGTTGTTGGTCTGCGGCTACTGCCGGTTTGGCGTTCGACTGCTGATCGCCACGGTTGCCATATCGCTTGTCATCGCGGTTCCCGTCGTTACGAGATTGGTTTCTGGAGTTGTTTTCATTTGAGCGACCATTGTCGCCCCCGCCATGTGCGAGTGCACCTGCTGGTAGCGTTAGAATTGCAAGTGCGCTAACACCTGCAGCTGAAGTTTTTAGAACTTGTTTAACATTGCTAATGGTGCGCATAGTGAACCTCCGTTTCTCACTAAAAAACACTGCCTGTTCAGCAGCGTTTGCACTGCTTAGTATAGGCTGTGTGATTACTGAAAATCAGTCAAATATGTCACAATGCCCTTATGCATGAGTTACCTCAAAACCCAACGCTGTCCGATTATCAGCAGCTAATTGGTATAATGTGCAAGCAGCATGGCTGGGACAAAAATACGACCAGCGACGTGTTCTTGCTACTAACCGAAGAAGTTGGCGAAGTTGCTAAAGAAATACGTAGACTGAGCAATTTTAAGGGTCAAAATAAAACTGGCGATGTTGAAGCGTTGTCACACGAATTAGCTGACGTACTTAATTACTTATTTGAAATTGCCAACCGTTTTGATATTGATCTTGAAGCAGCTTACCGCGCTAAGCACAAAATAAATTCAAATCGTACGTGGGTCGATTAGGCTGTAACGGCCGCAATAACCGCTCCGTCAAGGCAAGCATTTGATTCTTTACTGCCGTAGTCTTTAGTCATAATAAAGTTTGGTGCTGAACCATTTGCTTGGTTTAGGATTTGAATGACGCGTTCGCCGTAGTGCGGAAACTTAAAAGCACCACCATGGGCTACGACAGTAACATCAGGACTAGATAAATCAATATTTAGAGCATGCGCTGAACCTTGAATAATGTGAGCCAGAACGAGAGCCGAATGGTCGTATAGATCGGCGGCTAGCTGGTTGCCTTCTTTATAACGATCTTCAATATCTCGGGCACGCATATAGCTGCCGGTTTGGGCTTCCCACTGCGCTTCAATACCAGCTTTATTAGCTCCTAAACGCTCTAGGCAAACGTGCTGAGCGTTATACACTCCGCACGGCGTGGTTTGTTGGTACGTATTTAGTTCTGGTACACCGGCAATGTGGCCAGGTTCAAGCGCATAAATAGTGTTATCTATAAGCGCCCCTGCTCCAATGCCACCACCGTTAATAACGAATAAAACTGTTTTAGACTGGTATAGCTTATAGGCTTCAACAGCTGCACTAATAAGACCAGCCGGCCCATCATTTAACGCTGCTTTAACATTTGGAGATATAGCGGCTAGGTCGCCGCCAAACTCTATGCCGAGCTCACTAATAAAAATGGCCGCCTTTGGATGAAACAGTGGCTTAGTACCGTTAACGGGGCCACCCCATGAAATACCAAACGGCAGATTATTAGCTTCGGCATAGGCTGCAGACTTTTTGAGGCTAGCTACATAGCCAACACCGTCATTGCCTTGTATTTCATCGCGGTACCCTTCTACTGGGTTTACCCAGCCGCTCTGAACTTGGAATAAGCTCGAAGCGCCCTTGTCACCGCCAAAGTCGCCACCTACAGCGTAATTGCCCACTCTTTCAGCAAGCAACGCATTGGCACGTTCGGCGTCAAAATGTACACCGGCTTCGGCATGCATTGACTCGGGGGTAAAGGCTGCTAGCTGCGCAGCGTTCAGAGCTGGCACTGGTAGTTCTGTTAGTGGTTTTGGGGTAATTTGTGTTTCATTTTCCATATTGCAAAAGTATACCATGCTAACTGATCAGCCAGCTTGCATGATAACTGCTGTGGCCTCTATAATTACAGCTATGAAGAACAACACCGACTATGAAAAACGACTGAAAGTAATCGAAGACCGTAACACCCGAGTGGAACTGGATAAAAACTGGGAAACCAGCTGGACACGCAAAATCTCTATCATTGTACTAACCTACCTCGTTGTACTCTGTTATTTATTTGTAATTGGCAATGACAACCCTTGGATTAACGCTATTGTGCCCCCTACTGGGTTTTTGCTTTCTACACTTGCTATGAGCTGGTTACGTAAGATCTGGCAAACCAAAACTTCGTAGATACTGTACA
>JALQXV010000013.1 GCA_023263015.1 Candidatus Saccharimonadia bacterium | reverse complement strand
AATAAGAGTATTAAGAACGAGTATGCTCTGCGAGCAACCGTTCCTGAGCAATCACGTTGGTTCAAAATATTTGGCGTTATACTGCTAGTTGCCTCCTTTATTCTCTTCTCGCCCGTGCTACTTATTCCTGCCATCACCGCGCTTATTTGCGGCTACACACTTAAGCCGTTAACTGATCAAGGTTTAGCATTATCCCGTTACTTAAAAGGACTAGAGATGTACATTAAAGTCGCAGAAACTGAACGTCTTAAAATGCTGCAAAGTCCAGAAGGTGCCGCTAAGCTTGATACACCGATCGACACCAATGATCAGCGTCAACTTATAAAACTGTATGAGCGGGTTTTGCCATATGCAATATTATTTGGTCAAGAAAAGCAATGGAATAACCAACTAGGACTCTACTATCAGTCTGCTAATCAATCTCCGTCGTGGTATAGCGGTAATAATGGCGTATTTAATGCCGCAGTTTTCGCGGGCGCTATGAGCAGTTTTAGTACTACCGCCGCATACAGTAATCCATCAAGCTCATCATCCGGTGGCAGTGGCGGAGGCGGCTCTTCCGGTGGCGGTGGAGGCGGTGGCGGTGGAGGCGGCTGGTAACAGCTTAGCCGACCGTATGAAAACATACAGCAATATAATTATATTGTTGATTTAATAGACATACATATGCCTCAACCGACATTCATTGTTGTATCAAATCGATTGCCTGTAACCGTTAGTAAAAAAGATGGCAAACTAGAATACCACGCTAGCCCCGGCGGCTTGGCAACTGCCATGTCATCGGTTGAAGTTGGCGGTGAAATGCTCTGGATTGGCTGGCCCGGCATTACCAGCGACGAGCTAACAACATCCGAAAAGCGCTCTATTACTAATAAGCTTCGTAAAGATTACGGCTGTATCCCAATCTTCTTAACAAAAGAGCAGAACCTAAACTTCTACGAAGGTTTTTCAAACGAAACTATTTGGCCTCTTTTTCATTATTTCCAAGAAATTGCGGAATATAACGATACCTACTGGGAATCGTACAAAGAAGTTAACCAGCTTTTTGCTAAGACAGTTCAAAAGTATGCCGATAACAATAGCGTCATTTGGATACACGATTATCACTTAATGCTGCTTCCAGGTATTCTCCGTGCCAAGATCACTACCGCCTCGATCGGGTTCTTCCTGCATATCCCGTTCCCGTCATTTGAAATATTTAGGCTCATCCCGCAGCGCAAAGAGCTGCTCGAAGGACTGCTTGGCGCAGATTTGCTCGGTTTTCATATTTACGACTATGTTAAGCACTTTACAACGAGCGTTACTCGAACCCTTGGCCATAAAGCCAAACATGGTCTTGTAGCGTATGGCGACCGACAAGTTCGAGCCGATGCGTTTCCTATAAGTATTGATTACGAAAAATTTAGCAGTGCCGTAAATCAGCCAGAAGTTAAGAAAGAGATCGAGCTACTCGATTCATATTATGGTGACCGTAAGCTGATTTTATCAGTTGATCGACTCGACTACTCAAAGGGAATTACGCACCGACTCGAAGCATTTGAAACCTTTTTAGATAATAATCCTAAATATCATAATAAAGTCGTACTAATGATGGTTGCCGTTCCATCACGAACAGAGGTCGAAGCCTACAAAGACTTGCGTGAAAAAATTGAGCAAACGGTTAGTCGGATTAACGGTCGCTATGCGTCCGTTGACTGGGTGCCTGTGGTGTACCAATTTCAGAATCAACCTTTTGATAAACTCGTAGCCTTATACGCCCGTTCAGATGTTGCACTCGTCACTCCAGTTCGTGATGGCATGAACTTGGTCGCCAAAGAATATGTGGCTACTAAGCAGAATTCAACTGGTGTTTTAATTTTAAGCGAACTGACTGGTGCAATCGACGAACTACCCGAAGCTCTTGTTATCAATCCTAACGACCGCAACGGCGTTGCGGCTGCAATTCGAAAAGCTTTATCCATGACTAAGAAGCAACAAAAATCTAAGCTGATTTCTATGCAGCAACGGATTAAACGATTCAATGTACTGCAGTGGTCTGAAGACTTTATTGAACAACTCACAAATTCTAAAAATGCTCGTGATGCTCACCGTGCCAAACTTGTCCGCAGTAAAGACAGCGAGGAAATCACCGAGCAATACCAAAAAGCCGAAAAGCGGCTGTTTGTATTGGACTATGATGGTACCTTGAAAGAGTTTGTTAGTAGCCCACGCATTAACCAAGCTCGGCCTCCACGTTCACTCCTTAATACTATTAAAAAGTTGTGCGATGACCCTAAAAACGAGGTCTATATTGTAAGCGGTCGCCCGCGATCAGCGCTTGATTCTTGGTTTGGAGATTTGCCAATATGGCTGATCGCCGAGCACGGCTATTGGATTAAACATAATGGCGAATGGCATGCTTCGACAAGTACTGATACTGATTCGTACAAGTCGCTAGCAATGCCGATCATGCAAACCTATACCGAGCGAACGCCTGGCGCCGTGCTTGAAGACAAGTCATCATCAATCGTGTGGCACTACCGTAACGTAAGCAGCGAACTAGCCTACGCCCGCAAACGAAACCTGCATCATGATCTTGTGCACGCACTCAAAAACAGTGAAGCTAATGTATATGATGGCAATAAAATTCTTGAAGTTAAGCCGGTCGATGTAAATAAAGGCATTCTAATCGAGTCGATAGAGCCAGAAACCTATGACTTCATATTTTGCGCCGGCGATGACTACACCGACGAAGACATGTTTAGATCCATTGCAGATATTGATTATGCAACTACTATCAAAGTCGGTCTTGGCGAAACGCTAGCAAAATACCAAGTAAAGTCTGTAAAAGACATCTTAAATTTACTTAGAACATTTGGCTCTTAGAGAAGCAATACTTGTGTAAATTCATTTGTTTTTGTATTACTTAGTGTAGTTTGTACAATTTCTTTGACAATTAAGTTTGGTGGGTATATAGTGTATTATGTACACTAACTAAGTAATCCTGAGCGTTGGCATGCCGGCTCAGCTTACACCCGAAAGGTAAAACAAATGCCCATCATCAATCTAACCCACAGAACAACACAAAAACGTGACGTCTTAGAAAGCATTGCAATAGGTTTTGGGCTAACTGCCCTATCGTATATTGTTGGCGTCGTAGCCAACTGGATACCCATTCAAGACCTAAATTTGCTGGAAGTATTTGCTGTACTTACCTCGTATGCCTGTACCTACCTTTGCGTAAAACAGCGCCGCATTAACTACCCAATCGGAGCTATTTCATCAGCAGCATATGCATATCTATTCTTCCAAAGTGGCTTACTAGCCAGTACTGTACTTAACGCTTACCTTGTACCTACCCTTATATATGGCTGGATCAGGTGGCGCAAAGATGCCGACACTCGCCCTGTTACCCACGTATCAATCAAGTGGATCCCTGCATATCTAGCAATTGCAGGTGCGGGCTATTATGGAGCAGTGCTGTTAAGCAAAGAGTTTGGTGGCGCCATGGCGTGGACCGACTCTGTAATACTAGCTGGTACCATTCTTGCTCAGTTCCTGCTAGATAACAAAAAGTTAGAAAACTGGATTGTCTGGGCAATTGTAAACATTTTCGCAATCTACACCTACGCAACTTCAGGTTTGCCGCTCGTTGCATTCCAGTACGTATTCTTCTTAGCTAACACCGTATATGGGTACCTAACATGGAAAAGGAGTAAAGATCATGGCCAAAGCATTCGTACTAATGACCGCAATGCCACCGACGTCCGGACACTTGCAGCTGATACAGTTCGCTAATCAACTTGGCGACGACGAAACTACCGTAATTCTTTGCACCCAACCTCATGAACCGATGAGTTATGAACGAGCTTACGCGCTCCGAGAAGCTATTGCGCACAAGGGACTAACAAAAGTAACGGTGCGTCACCTTCACAAAACACTTGAACAAAACCCCAAAGCGAAGGGCTTTTGGAAAATGTGGGAAGATTTAATGAAAGGGTTTGGCATTACAGCCGACGACTGCATAGTTGCTAGTGAAAAATATGGACAGCGACTGGCTGAAATTACGGGCGCTCAGTTTTTTCCCTATGATATTGATCGCTCACTTAACGGAGCCAAGGCAACCCCAGTCCGAGCAGATCCATATGCAAACTTTAAAAATGTAGTACCAGAATTTCAGCCATTTCTACGTACTCGAGTTACTATTTTTGGTGCCGAGTCTACCGGTAAAACTACACTATCTCGCGCGCTCGCTCAAAAACTAAACGGCCACTGGCTATTCGAATATGCTCGCCCATACCTAGAAAACACGGTCAACGAAATAACAACCCGCTCTATGACTGCAATTTGGAAAGGTCAAAAGGCTCTTCAGGCTCACGCCGATGATCTTGTCGATAAACCTTACATAATTCAAGACACTGATCTGTTTTCTACCGTTGGCTACTGGCAGTTCCCACACTGGCAAACGGAGCTTGGCCAGTGCCCACAACAACTCGTACATGACGCACTCGCTCAAAAGTCTGACCTTTACATCGTAACCAAAAGTAACATTCCGTTCGAAGAAGATCCGCTGAGGTACGGCGGCAATGTTCGTGAAGGTAGTGATGCGTACTGGATTGATATTTGTGAACGTTACGAATTACCGTATGTGGTTTTGGATTGCGCCGATCCAGATGAACGACTGTTCCAAGCCCGTTACTTAATCGAACAGCTAGCTCAGGCCAATGCGGCTCGAATTGCGTACGATCGTAAAGGTTTGTAAATACTGTGCTACATTAAAGACAATGAGTTTACCAACCATTGGGAGAGTGGTCAGCCCACACGAGCAAGCAGCACCAGAAGTAGACGGAATAGTTTTTACAGTTCCCTACGGCTCTCGATCGTATGATATTGGGTTTAGCAATGACGACATGCAGACATTGCTCGCTCGACAGTGCCAAAAAGTGATCGGTACACTGGCAACTCGTTTTGGTAATTTCGACTACGTAATTGAACTACCTAGTCCCGAACTTAATCTGTGGGCAGTCACTCAAGACCTCACTGTTACGCCAACAGGGCACGGCAATCACGTCATTGATCTTAACGTCGGCATAGTCACCAAAAGTGTAGTCAACGAGCATCGAGGCATTGTACGAGCGCACAAAGATCCTTGGTCCGAGTGGCAACTAGCTGAATACGTGGTTCAACCACCCCTTAAAAGTCCGCCCTACCTACAAACGTAACTTGAGCGAAATTAGTGTCTTGCAGCAGCTTCGGCTGAACGACGAATTACAAACTCTCGGTACCTACGTGCAACTCTTGGGTCAGTGCTCGCTAGATCACGTACAAGTAGCGCTGGTGTACGTGAACGGAGCATTAAGCGACAAGCTTCCTCAACTGCCTCGTAGCGACTTTCGACATTACTTCGATTAGCGTTAGCTTCGACTTCTTCTAAAATAATGCCAGCATTACGTCGTTCGGTGAATCTAGAAGTATCAGCACTACGCCGTAGCTGTTCCAGTTCATCCTGTTTAGCTTGGTACGACTGAGCTGAGTGCAAGCGCTGCAAGCGCGTTTGCGATAGGCCCATACCCGCAACAACACGTTTTAAGTTATTGTATACACCTAAGTCAGGAGACTTTTCTCGCCAGTTCCCCAGCATCACAGCTTGCGCAAAGTTATCAGTTGCAGTTTCATCGTATACAATGCCATCTACGCGACCAATGCGGTGACCAAATTCGTGGTGATAGATCGCCTTAAAAAACGGTAAGTTAAAGCGCCTGCCCATTTCATGAACGTGGATAATATTAACACCGCGCTGTGCATAACCACTACGATCTTTAGCTCCCATATCCATATAGTCACCAAGTAGGACACGGGTTCGTCGAAGTTCAGGAATTTTATCTTCCGCCTCATGATGTAACTTACCAAAACCAATACCATCTTTAACTGCGGCAATCGTTTTCTCGCGTTCTTCTGCAAATAAGCGAACAGTGGATGCCCGACGCTGAGCCGCCGCAATACGACCAGCATTCCATGCTATGAATAACAATCGTTCGTTATTACTCGCCCCTGATTCAAACCATGTAGCCCAGTCTCGTACATTTGTGTAAAGACCCGAACCGCCTGTACTACCCCATTGAGCAGCTTCTTCACGGTTGACATGATATGACATATCCTCGTTAAACTCACGACGATGAAAATCATCAAGTTTTGTAATCGATCCAGCGGCTTTATCAAGAACTGGGCGCATTTGGGCGCTCATTGCCGCTTGGTTTATATGTCCTGAAGATTCTAGATACTGGTAGGTACTGAGTGCCCTAAACCCAAAAAGACCATCAGATAACTCATTTAATCTGATGTTTACAGGATGCGGACCTGATGGAATATAGGTAGGTTCTCTCAGTCGTTCCATAAGATGTTATATTTTAGCATATTTTTGATAATTTTGCAATAGTTTGTATTGATTTTGTTCTACGCCCTGTAGTAGTTTTTGCTACGATTTCACATTTGTCCGTTTACTGTTACTAAACACAAGCGATTATGCATTTTAGATACTGTTACTGTTGCAACAATATCCGGCAGCTGTACGATTAACAATACATATGAAGTGAGTGGTAGCTGACTTTATAGTCTGGTGGGAGGGTAATACAACTAACAGGAGGGTAGTGATGACTAATCATAGTCAAACATCAGTCAATATAAACATCAGCCAATTGATGATCGCGCTCGTGGTCTCCATGGCAATGGCATGCGGATTTGTCGCATACATTACAAACACTATTGTTAACTCTAAAGTTAATGCCCTGACTACAGTGGCTAATCCGGCAAGCTCAACTGCGGCGCCACAATCAAACGTGGCTGGTGGACTATGTGTTGACCCATCAGCTCCTGCAGGCCCGACTGCAACCCAAGGTGATGCAGTTCTTGGTGCAAGCGGAGTTGGACTCTCGTCTGCACTACGTAACGGCGGATCAGTCAGCCTTGCTTACAACCTATCAAACAGCTCAACTACTAACACTTCAAACACCAGTACTACAGTTGATAGCCGTTTTAGTGGCAACACTTCAACTCTAAGCTTCAATAACGGCAATACGCTTAACAGTGGCAATACTGCTAATACTGCAACCAATACTACTACAAATACAACCACAACAACTGTAGCCAACAATGGCAACACGCTCAATAGCGGTAACACTGCTACAAGCACAACAACCACCAATACTAACAATGTACTTAACAGTGGTAACACTGCTAATACTGCAACTACAACGGTTACCAACACCGATCTAAGCAATAACAGCACCAATGTTAATGTCACAGACAACACAGTTGTAGTTATCCCGTAACTACAACTCCAATAAAAAGAACCCGCTCTAGTTGGCGGGTTCTTTTATATTCTAGTTAGATTTATGTTTGAATAGGATTGATACGATTGGTACACAAACCACTAAGATACCAATGCTCCATGCTACTGATAACCATCCGGAGTTACCAATTGGCGTATCAAGAATTAGAGCACGAACAGCATTAATTACGTGAGTAATCGGCTGATTTTCGGCGAATGCTTTGAGGACACTAGGCATGCTATCGGTCGGAACGAAAGCGCTACTGGCAAATGTGAGTGGGAAAATAATTACAAAAGTAAGCCACTGTACCGCTTCTACGCTTTTCGCAATTACACCCACAATCGCGGCTAACCATGAAAATGCAAAAGTGAACAGCAATAAGATGCCAGCAATCATTAACCAATCAGTTGCTGAAGCATTGGTCCTAAAACCAATTACTAAACCGGTGAGAATCATCACTACGGTAGAAATAGTGTTACGCAGTAAGTCAGAAATTACATGGCCATTTAAGACTGCTAGGTTTGACATTGGCAACGAACGAAAACGATCAACAATTCCCTTCTGTAAGTCGTTACAGATTGCAATAGCGGTAGTTGTTGAACCAAACGCTACAGTTTGAACGATAATACCAGCCATAAGATAGTTAAGGTACCCAACGTTAGGAGGCAATGCCTTTTCGATCGCTCCACCAAAAACTGCCGCAAACAACACCAAAAACATAATTGGCTGGAAAAATGTGCCGAGCAACTGGTCAGTATTTCGGACAATGTGCGTACTACTACGCTTGATCATGACCCATGAGTCAACCAGTGACAGTAATGCTTTTGGCTTTTTTTCAAATTCGAGTGTAACTGCCATTATTTTTTCTCCTCTTCTTCAGATTCTGTTGCCAGAGCACTCTGTTTGCCAGTTAGTGATAGGAATACGTCATCAAGTGTTGGCTTATGCACTTCCATTGAAGTAATCACTGTCTTAGCCTTTTCTAGTTTAATAAGCACATCTTTAACGTCTTTATTCGTGTCATTAATGACCAAGCTAAGCACCAGCTCTTTATCGTCAGTATCAACCACAGTTTTACCGAGCGTCTTTTGAGCAGTTTCGTAACTTTTCTTATCTTTGAATGTTAGTGCCAAGCGGTCTTTACCAACTTTTGATTTGAGTTCTGATGCCGTACCTTCTGCGATAACTTTACCACCGTCGATCACAATAATCTGATCGGCAAGTTGGTCAGCCTCTTCTAGATACTGCGTGGTTAGCAGTATAGTAGTGCCGCCTTCCATTAGGCGCTTGATAATATCCCACATTGCTAAACGCGACCGCGGGTCTAGTCCGGTAGTTGGCTCATCAAGAAAAATAATTGGCGGAGTAGCAATTAAGCTAACTGCGAGGTCTAAGCGTCGACGCATACCGCCAGAGTATGTCTTGGCAGGTCGATCAGCAGCTTTTAGTAGATCAAATTCTTCAAGTAGTTCTTGAGCTCGAGCTTTAGCGCTGTCTTTAGTTAGACGA
>JALQXV010000010.1 GCA_023263015.1 Candidatus Saccharimonadia bacterium | reverse complement strand
GAGAGAGAGAGAGAGAGAGAGAGATAGAGAGAGCGCGCGGGCAAGGGATAAGGATATAAACACACCTGTAAGATAACTGTTCAAGGTGACCACCCATCCATTCAAGATACTGCCCATTTCGCTATCAGAGATCTTTTCCATGAAATGAAGCAATGGTAGACGCAAACCCACTTTTATACAACATCCCCCCTCCCCCCTTCCCAACGGCATCTTGTACACACAGCACCTGCTCCGGCCCGGAATATGAAGACCCAGATGACCTTAGGGCTAGGCTCCTGTCCCGAGGGATGGTCGAATTGCCATCTCCCTCCCCACCCCGTTTGAGCACAAACCCTTGTCACCTGCGTGGTGTTAAGAGGGTCACAGATGATGAGGACCCGTGCGATTTGGCGGCCAGGCTCCACTCCATAGGGCTAGTTGAAATGGAAGACACTAGAAGCCTCTGTAGCGCACATAGTGATCTTTCACGCTCCTCCTCTCTGTCAACCCTATCTGGGGCCTCATTCACCACTATCTCGTTTTACGGTGACACAGACCTCTCTGGGTCTGACTCAGGTTAAGCCTTGCACCGTTGCTCTGCGCCCCTCGGACAATTTTGTCCCTCTTCATGCCCCAGGCACAAGAATTTTCGCCCCCCTGATGCCAGTTTTCTTTGAGGCCACACTTGGCGGCACTGGCTGGATTCTCAACAATATATATGCCGCTCAAAACTAACCACCGCCGGAAACACCACACTGCTCACAAAAAAGAGAAGCGTACCAAACACTTCATGAAAGTTTACGCCCCCTATATACCTCTGCTTTTGATTGTAGGGTGTGGCTTATTTATTTCGAATCAAGTTGAACTTAAAAAGGTCCACGGTCAAGTTAAAAGCTATGCCGTAGGCACTACTGACGGTGGCCTGTTTGATGAAACAAATAAAGAACGGGCCAAGGAGAATATTCCCGAGCTAAAATACAATAATTTACTTGATGCAGCTGCCCAGGCTAAAGCCGATGATATGGCAGCTAAAAATTACTGGTCACACGTGACACCTGACGGTAAGCAACCATGGATATTTATTGAGGCTCAACAATATCCATATCAAAAGGCTGCTGAAAACTTGGCTTACGGTTTTGAAACCAGTAAAACTACTGTTTCGGGCTGGATGAATAGTCCAGGTCATCGTGCTAATATTATGGATCCCGAACTACAAGAAGTCGGTTTTGGCACCGCTAATGTCCCCGACTACCAAGGAAAAGGACCGCAAACTATCGTGGTTGCTATGTATGGACGTCCGGCAGTAGTGGCCCAAGCAGCGCCCGTACAAATGCCCGTGGTAACAAATGCGTCGAACTCGCCTCAAAATGTAAGCTATATTCAGTCTGTAACCAGCGGTAAGGCACCGTGGAGCGGTTTTATACTCGGACTGCTCATTGGTAGCATTATTATGTACCTAACAGTCACACATGCTCGTGGCTTACGTAGAGCACTCAGGTCGAGTGAAAACTTTATAATTCACCACCCACTACTCGATGTAACTCTTGTGGCCTTAGCCGCACTGGCAGTTATTGCTTCCCAATCAATTGGAACAATCTACTGATATTTAACAGCTGACTGACCAAATACATCAGCTAAGCCGTTAAGTAACGATTCGTTAGCTTCTACAGTATTCGGAAGTTTGATTATCTTCTTATCGGTTTCTTCACCGACAACTAAAACTACTGATGTTTCACCACTAGCGCCATCAACCAGTGTTTTTAACGACATCAACTTATCCTGTGATTTTGTGTCATTCATCCTAATATAGATTCTTTTTTCAACTGCTTGCTCTATAGACTGGGCTTGCTTGGCAGCTGCTAAGGCAATCTTGGTTTTAGGACTAGCTTTTGGCTTTCGCGGCTTTCGCCCAGCAGCTTGGTAGGCATTGGCTTGTTCTGATGTGACTTCACGAGCATCATCGACTAAAATCTTAATTTCACTGCCGATGTTACCATCACGATCCTTGCTCGATATTTTGCCGTTCAAAATTAGAACGTTGTCACGTTCCCAGATTCCGGTTGTTTGCTGGTACGTGTTTGGGAATAGAATCAGCTCTACTTCTCCTGACAAATCCGCTATCTTAACAAAAGCCATTTTCTGACCATTCCTTGTTAAAATTTCGCGGAATTCCATAACCGATCCGCCGAGCTTAACGTTTTTGCCTTCCATAGAAACTTCAAGTTCACTAATTGGAACGCACTGTTCGCTAAAGAATGTTTCATATTCACTAAGTGGGTGTCTACTCAAATACAACCCAAGTAGCTCTCGCTCCCAGAGCAGCTGCTCTCGTGATGTATAGGTGACACCAGACTGATCAAGCGCCAAAGTAGCCACTAAGCCATTGTCTTCTACAATGCCGCCAAATAAGTCTGTCTGTCCGCTAGCTTTGTCTTTTTGGATTCGACTAGAAAAAGCAAGCATCGTTTCGAGGTTGTTAAGCAAGACCGAACGGTCTCCAAACTTATCAAAAGCACCAGCCTTAACTAAGCTTTCAAGTGCTTTACGATTGACAGTTCGTGGGTTTACTCTACTTAAGAAATCTTCTAGGCCTGTAAAACCAGAATCAGTCTCGGCTCGAGCACGCAAGATTTCTTCAACCGCGCCAGTGCCAACGTTTTTAATGGCATTCATGCCAAATCGAATTTGATCAGGCTCATCATCGCGCCGTACTACAGCGAACTCGAGGAACGATTCTTGGACGTCCGGTGGCAATACGTCTATACCCATGTGCTTACACTCATTAATTTCAATTGCTAGGCGATCAATATCGTCGTAGTCACTTGTCATAAGTGCAGCCATAAATGCAGCTGGGTAATGTGCCTTGAGGTAGGCTGTCCAGTATGCGATCAGGCCGTAACAAGCCGAGTGCGACTTGTTAAAACAGTAGTCCGCAAACGCTTCGAGCTGTCCCCAGAATTTCTCTGCAAAACCGCGCGAAGCTTGGCTATGTTCAATCATACCCTCAATGAAATCAACTTTCATTTTAGCCATTGTTTCACGTTGTTTTTTACCAATCGCTTTGCGTAGTGTATCTGCTTGACCGCCCGTAAAACCACACATGTCCTTACTGATCTGCATAAATTGTTCTTGGTAAACCAGAATTCCATACGTACTACCAAGAGCATCAGCCAGCCCAGGGTGATCATAAGTAATTTCTTTGCGACCGTGTTTTCGATCAATAAAATCGCCAATAAACTGCATCGGCCCCGGTCGATACAGCGCCACCATAGCAACAATATCGTCAAATGTGGTTGGCTTTAGCTCTTTTAGGTATCGCTTCATACCTGCGGATTCAAGCTGGAATACTCCGGTTGTATCGCCTCTTTGCAACAGTGCAAATGTTTTTTCGTCTTCGAGTGGGATATTAGATATATCTACATCGACGTCATATACTTTTTTAATAATACGCTGAGCATTCTTAATAATCGTTAGGTTAGAAAGACCAAGAAAGTCCATTTTAAGCAGACCCAACTCTTCGACTGGGCCCATTGAATATTGCGTAGATACTACACCTTTTTGCGCCATTTCCAAAGGAGTGAATTTCACAATGTCATCTGGCGCGATCACTACACCGGCAGCATGGACACCGTGACTTCGAATTGTGCCTTCCAGACGGACGGCAAGATCAAAAACATTTTTTGCCTGCTCATTATTCTCATACTCTTTTTTAAGATCGTGATCTTTTTCAAGTGAAATTTCTAACGGAATGTGTCTCCCCTGCACTGGCGGAGGAATCATTTTAGCCAAACGATCTGATTCGGCGTACGGGACTTGCAGCACACGAGCTACGTCACGGACTGCGTTACGAGCTGCCATACGGCCAAATGTAACGATGTTAGCAACACGTTCGGTGCCGTATTTTTCAACACAGTACTGAATAACTTCATCACGGCGAGTATCCTGAATATCAATATCGACATCGGGCATACTAATACGATCTGGGTTTAGGAATCGCTCAAATAGCAAATCGTACTTTAGCGGGTCAAGTTCAGTAATATTAAGTGCATACGCAATAATCGAGCCAGCCGCACTACCCCGCCCTGGACCAAACACAATACCCTGATCTTTGCCCCACCCAATAAAGTCAGCAATAATTAAGAAGTAACCGTTAAAGCCCATACTTTCGATAACAGAAAGTTCATAAACCGCTCGTTCTGCTACGCTTGTTTCCAATGTTTTCTTGGCCTCTTCAATAGTTAAATCAGCCTTCTTAGAGTTATCTACGCCGCCGTAGCGCCATGCCAAACCCTGATAAACGAGTCTGTCTAGGTAAGACTTTTCAGTTTCTCCCTTAGGTACTGGGAATTTAGGAATTAGAATTTTACCGAGCTCTAATGTAACATCACAGCGATCAGCGATTGCTCGAGTATTACTTACGGCATCCGGATATTCTTTACCCCAGCGTTCAATAATTTGAGTCGGGTTTTCAACATGCAGCTCAAAGTCTTTCAAGCTCATTCGCTTTTCATCTGACAAAAATGAGCCGGTTTGGACGCAGAGCAAAATTTCATGAGCGTCTTGGTCTTCATGTTTTAAGTAGTGCGCATCACCCGTTATAACCGGCGGAATATCCAATTCGCGTGCAATTTTTAGCGCTTTTTTATTAACTTCGACTTGCTCATCCCATTTACTTGGGTGGTTGGGGTGACCATGGTCCTGAATTTCAATATAGTAACGATCACCAAACACGCTTTTATACCACTTAGCAGTTTCGGTGGCTTGCTGAATCTGGTTTTGCTGCAAAGCATCGCCAAACTCACCACTAATACAGCCGGACAGTACAATTAGTCCCTCGTTATACTTTTCGAGTAGTTCGCGGTCAATACGCGGCTTATAGTACATGCCTTCAAGGTTGGCGATAGTAGAGAGCTGCATAAGGTTCTGATAACCTTGGTTGTTCATTGCCAGAATAATGAGGTGAAAGTACTGCTTGTCTTTACCGGCTTCTTTGTCGGTGTGTTTACGGGCAGCAACGTATGCTTCCATCCCAATAATAGGCTTAATGCCGTTTGAGGTTGCTGCTTTGTAAAATTCAACTGTGCCAGATAGCGTGCCGTGGTCTGTCATGGCCACAGCGGTCATACCTTGCTCTTTTATCTGATTGATGAGCGCTGGAATTTTTGTCAGACCATCCAACAAACTATACTGCGTGTGGTTATGCAGGTGCACATAATCTTCGGCCGATAATTTTGGCGATTGGGCGCTCAACTAATCCTTCTTCCCAAACGTTAGACTGTTTTAGGTATTCTAAATACTATTATACCCGCTAGCTGCGGCTATAATGTTGTGATTTCAGAGAATGGTAATGTTATTTCTTGAGATATTTTGCGAGATTCTTCTTGGCAGCCTTAACTTCGTCGATTACTGCTTTCAAATTTGGATCATCAGCGTCACCATCATGGAGTGCACTCAAGAGTTCACGAGCCTTATCTTTGGCTTCGCGTGCCTTGTCGGCTGCTTCGGTTAGCTCCTTGCTAGCCTTCTTGCGTGTTTTCTTAGTCTTCTTATCGACATCGTCAATTAGATCACCGATTTCGCTGTGTAGCTTCTTAAGTTGCTTTTCCGAATTAACACGTGCGGTGCTCGCAGTACGAGCAATATCTTTACGAGTGTCTTTACCGCTTTTAGGTGCTGTTAAAATACCGGCTAGATAACCTGCGCCAGCTGCGATTAACGCCCCGCCAGCTACTACTTTTGCAGTTAGATGTTTACGCTTTGACATACTATTTCTTCTTCGCTTTCTTCTGGATAGTATCACTAATATTTGAAAACAATTTAACCAAAGCTACCGGTGTAGCCGTCTTTTCAAAGAATTCACTAATATGCTCGGCACGATCAGCAACGGCTTCGGCCTGCTCGATGATATGTTTAACGCTTTTAGTAATCTGAATCACTTTAACAATCAGGACAATCGTTAATAGCAAGGCGATGGCCAAGAAGCTAGATAGTATAATGACAAGTACTGCGAACCATGTGGAATCTGTATTCATAATAACAGTATTGTATACTATTTAATTTTTGTTAGTAAATAATCTAACACTTCTTGCTTTATATCATCACGTTCAAGTGCAAAATCTATAACAGTCTTGATATATTCCAGTTTATTACCGGTGTCATAGTATTTACTATTCTGTAATGCACAAGCATACATATTTTTACCGTCTTGGATCATTGGATCCAACCCGTATGTTGTTAGATAGAATTCATTATCAGTACCGGCAACTTCGGCTGACGCCTTCTCTATGTATTCAAAAACATCTGGTGTCAACAAATAGCCACCAATACTAGCAAGCGATGATGGCGCATTAGCTTTGCCTGGCTTCTCTATAAGCCGGCTCATCTTTAATACGCCATCCCGTACCGGAGATCCCTCGACAATACCGTATCGCTTAAACTCTTCTTCACTTGAAACTTCAATACATGGCAGAATAACCCCATCTAATTCTTCGTATAGATCGATCATTTGTTTAAAACGATTAGGACTCGAAGGCACAAGATCGTCCGCGTAGGTATAAATGAACGGCTCGTCACCGATTAAGTGCGCAACATTTATGAGCGGCGTTGCACTGCCGTACGGACCCTTTTGTCTAACATAGGCAAAGTTTGCCATCTCTGAAATCTTTTTGGTTTCTTCTAGTAATTCTAGTTTGTTGCCTTGGCGTAAGTTAACTCGTAGATCCGCACTCATATGATCAAAATGATCTTCTATTGATCGTTTGTGGTATCCCGTTACAATTACGATATCTTCAATGCCAGCTACGACGAGTTCTTCAACGATATACTGAATGATCGGCTTGTCGACGAGGGGTAACATTTCTTTAGGCATGGCTTTTGTCTGAGGTAAGAACCGAGTTCCAAAACCTGCAGCGGCAATTACGGCTTTTCTAACGGGCTGTTTAGTCATGTTGTTAGTTTATCATGACATCCATAAGCGCTTAACTTGCAAGACAATATTTTTAAAGTATAATCAAATCACTATGCGTGAACCAGCTCCTGTTGCTTCTTTAGCAGAAACAGTTCGGCCCACAAACCTAAACCAACAACTAGTCTGGGATCAATTTAAAGATGAACTAGCACTGCCTCGCCGCGAGTTTCGTTATGCGTGGTCTGACGCTAAAGGACAATATGTCGGTTTGCCTTATCACAACTTTGATCACGCTAAAGAAGTAATGTGGGATTCGTTGGCACTCGGCAGACTATGCATACAAAACGGCATCGCCGTAAATACCCGAGTATTAGCGATGGCAAGTCTATACCATGACGCAGGTTTTCATATTGATATTAGTGATACGGAATTTGAATCCAAGGAGCATTATGCGGCTGCAATTTATCAACATAGCGCACCTAGCTTTGGATTTGACGAAGCAGAGGTTGAACTTGGATCTAAGTTAATTATCGCAACTAAACTAGGCACTAAACGAGAATCTGTAGAGGAGCGAATCATTGTCCGAGCTGACATTGATAATGTTGGCGGTAACTACGATATATCCTTTAGAGCAAAATCTGGGTTACTTATAGAAGAAGAACGTCTACTAGCCCAACAACACGGTAAAAAATTTAATCGCCTACAATTCGAAGCCAACAGTATCAAGGCACTCGCCGTATATATGTCATCCGATCTAAAACTTGGAGACTTTGATAATGGCCAATGGTCTTCGCATGCTGCGATCAATCTCCAGCGACTCGCCATCGAACTTGCAAGACAACAGAACAAAACGCTGACTGGTTTCGTACAAGGCTTAGGTAGCACAGCTGTATCTAAATTGTTCGAAAGTTTGCCAAAAAGAGACTAAAGCCCGAGCTGCTTTTTGATGAGTTCTTGCGCAAGCTGCGGGTTTGCCTTGCCTTTACTTTGCTTCATGATCTGACCAACAAGGAAACCGATCGCCTTCATTTCACCATTCTTAACATCTTCGGCTGCCTTTTCGTTTTGAGTTAACACTTCAGACACAA
>JALQXV010000096.1 GCA_023263015.1 Candidatus Saccharimonadia bacterium | reverse complement strand
TCAATGGCTCGTGGGTTAGTGCTGCCAGCTTCGAGGCACCGATTTAGGTTGGTGCCATCTACCACGCGTTCACCACGCTCAATGGCTTCGGGATTAGCCAGCACAAGATAAACTGAACCAGACTCGATCTTTAGTTCGTTCTTTAAGTATTTAATGACAGCAATGCCAGCCGGCTCATCACCGTGCATGCCACCAAAAATGGCTACGGTTGGGCCGGCTTTTTGTGAAGATATTTTCCAAGCATAGGGGATCATAGTTGTATTTCCAATACCTTAGAACAGCATACCTTACCAACTGGCAAACATTTGCTTTTAGGGCAGGTGGCACAAAATTCTAAGGCTTCCGCTGGAAACGAATCCGTTTCGGTAAAGCCAAACTTTTTATTTATAGACTCGCTGGTTGGGCCAACGAACGTAATTAATCTTTTGCCAGCCGCCGCCGCTTTTGCAGCATCTATAAATACTATCTTAAGCTCCCATGCCACGCCGTGGCCCCTAAATTGCGGAGCAACGTAGAGTCCACCTTGCTCCCACTCACCAGTTTCGTACTGGTAGATTACACCGTTAAAACCAACGAATTCACCATGGGTAGTTGAAGCGATCGCTCCAAGTGGGCACTGCTGAAACGTTTCCAGTGTATAGGGGAGCATGCTGACCGTCGCAGGATTAGCAGCCATGTCGGCAGCTTGTACGACAGCTGCTTGCTCAGCCAACTGTCCGTGTTTTTCCATATCAAAAATTTCATAGTTTATTTCGTATTTCATATTGTTCCTTCAAAAATTAAAAAGCTCCCTTGTTTAGGGAGCCATCTGGAACTTTATTTATTTGCGTTTAGCAACTACAAGGACAACTCCCGAAAATACGTGAGCTGCGGCGGATAACACTAAATGTGACTGCTGTTTTCATAATTTGTTGTGCATTATAGCATAAGTACTTAGTTTTTGCAATCTACAACAGATTGTAGCGTAATTGCATATGCTTGCATTCAACTGATTGTCATAATACCGTTTATATAATTTTAGGAGTACCAATGAACGAACGATACCTCGATGAAGTTACAACTATTCCGGCACAAGACGCCGAAGTCCGCACTATTGTACAAGCTGGTGCATTGCGCGATCTACCAGAACACCTCCACGAAGCAGGCTTGACTGCTCGAGCGTTCGTGCTAACCGACTCTAACGTTGCAGATTTATATGAAGGTCAAGTACGCGACACACTAGACGACGCGCAGATTGATCACGACGTACTTGTTATGCCAGCCGGTGAAGAAAATAAAACCCTCGAACAATTTGCGACTTTTGTCTCTGAATTATCGGAACGGAATATCACTCGCAAAGATGCAGTTATCGCGGTGGGCGGGGGAGTAGTCGGTGATCTGGGAGCTTTTGTAGCCTCTGCAATTAACCGTGGCAACCCGCTTGTTCATGTGCCAACAACGTTACTAGCAATGGTAGACTCATCTATCGGCGGCAAAACCGGCATAGATTTTGGTGGCAAAAATAAGACTGGCTCGTTTTACCAGCCTAAGTTAGTAGTCGCCGACACCGAAACACTCCAAACGCTCGATCAGCGTGTTTACACCGAAGGTTTTGGCGAGGTCGCCAAGTAC
>JALQXV010000033.1 GCA_023263015.1 Candidatus Saccharimonadia bacterium | reverse complement strand
GACCCCCGGGGCGGGAAAGACCACCTTCGCCCTGGCCGCAGCGGTGCGCCACCTGGCCGAGCACCCCGGCCAGCGGGTCGTGGTGGTGGCACCGACGCAGCACCTCAAGCACCAGTGGGAGCAATACACTGCATCAGATGTGATTTCATGTTCTTCACGAGACATATTTAAAGATGTGCAATCAGTCAAAGTGCCAGTCAATCACCCAGACGAAATTAGCACCCTCTTCGACCCAGCTATTGTTTACGCCAAAGGCGGACGTCTCTTAAAAATGATGCGTGAATATATTGGAGACGAAGCCTTCCGTAATGGGTTACAAACATACTTTGCCAAACACGCCTATAAGAACACTATCCGTGATGACTTATGGCTAGAGATGTCTTCCGCGAGCGGTAAAGATATAAATAGTCTAATGGATCCATGGCTTGAGCAATCAGGTATGCCAATGCTAGACGTGACCAAAGACGGCGCAGCACTCAATATATCGCAAAAGAGATTCGTATTAGATACCGACAACGACACTAGCCTATGGCCTGTACCATTGCTTGCGAGTCAGCCACTTTCTGATGATGTTCTATCAAAGCAAACGAGTTCATTTACGATAAACGACCCTACAAAACCTGTTATTGTAAACCAAAACGGCAGCGGGCATATGCTTGTTCACTATATTGACAGCGAAACTCAATCAGAAATTATTCAGTCGTTTGCCGATCAAAGTCTACTCCCTGAATCTCGAATTAATATTCTGAACGACATGCTATTGCTCGCCCGCGGCGGTGTAGCACCCTTAACTGATGCGCTAAATATTGTGCGGCAAGCTAACAACGAGCCACGTGATGCAGTTTGGGCGATTATGGCTCGTACATTTGGTACCGCACTTGGTCTAACTGAAGGTGATGAGTTAACCGAGTCAAAGATCAAGGCCGTCCGCCGCGAACTTGCCCGCGATTACTATAATCAACTTGGCTGGGACGACCGTGAAGGCGATTCACCTAATGACATAAACCTACGTCACACAATTTTAAGCCTAATGGTAGCCAGTGATGACCCTGATGCGGTTGCTACTGCTATAGAACGTTACAAAAAAGTAAGTGATATTGCTGATCTCCCATCTGAACAACGAGCGCTTATTATTGGTGCCGCTGTTAAACAGCGCGAACCAGTAATCGATTCGCTTATTGAAGCATATAAGACTACTCCTAACCCTGATTTGCAACTTTCGATTTGCGCTGGACTAACGGCAACTAAAAGCAAAGAAGACGGCGACTACATACTTGAAAAGGCGCTTGGCGAAAATGGATTTGTACGTCCACAAGATATTTTTAGATGGTATGCCTACATGATGCGCAATCGACATACTCGTCGTAGTACGTGGGAATGGCTTAAAGCAAATTGGGATCGCTTGGATACTCTCTTTGGTGACAGCAAATCATTCGATTACTTTGTTATTTACTCGGCTATGCCAATTAACACTCCTGACTGGCAACAAGAATTTACTGAATTTTTTGATACTAAAAAAGATATAGTGGCGCTAAAACGCAATATTGCAATTGCTAATTCTGAAATCGAAGCACGCATTAAGTGGCGAAATCGCGAAGAAGCTCGCCTAAAGACATACTTTAACTAGAGTTCTTCAATAAAGGTAACATCATAGCTAGAACCAATTACACTTGCCCCACTGAGCTGGAATTCTCCGTACCAATTATTGTTAGCTACCCATATTTCAGCAGCATATTTCATCTGTCGTAATTTCGTTGAAGTGATATAAGCGAAGCCATCGCCGTACTTATCTGAGTCCCTATACTTTACCTCTATAAAATAAACTCGCTTACGATGGTATGCCACAATATCAATTTCACATCGCCGTGTGCGCCAATTTTTGTATAGTATGTCAAATCCGCGTTGAATTAAAAATTCAGCTACAGCTTGCTCGGCAAGCTTACCAGTTATTACACTAGTCATTTATCGCCTACTTACTTTGCGCGTATGCTTGTACTGGTTTAAACGACAATCGATGCAGCTTAGTTATGCCATATACTTCGATGGCTTTGCGATGACGAGTCGTTCCATAACCAACGTGAGCTTCAAAGCCATACTCTGGATACCTACTTTGCTGTTCTGCCATATACTGATCACGCGCCACTTTGGCTAGAATACTTGCAGCTGACACGGCAGGTAATAACTTATCAGCTCCAACCATAGTAATAGCCCTACTATCATTTGGTAGAAAATTAACCGAGCCATCGATAACAATACAGTCATAGGATGGAATAGTCGCCAATGCTCGCTGTATTGCAAGCGAGGTGGCTGCAGTTAAGCCAAGCTCATCAATTTCTGGGGGCCAAACCCAACCGAGACCAGTAGCAATTGCGCATTCATTAATTTTTTGAGAAATTTGAGCCCGTTGCCACTTTGGTACAAGCTTTGAGTCATTGAGACCAACTACTGGGGCATCAATAATAACTGCACCTACGACTAACGGACCGGCCCATGCACCACGACCAACTTCATCAACGCCAACAAGGCATGTGCGATCGATATGACTGATGATATTCTGTATGCTCATGAGCTAGTTCTACTTTAGTATGACAATATTGATTAATTATTAAAAACAAAGAAAAAACGCTCCTTTCGGAGCGTTTATCAATGTCTTAGGAGTACTAGGCTTCTTCTGCTGGCGCTTCAGCTTCTTCGGCTTTAGCTTCAGTTTTTGGAGCTTCTGGTACTGCGTTAACAGCCTGCTTATCAAAGGCAACGTTAGCCAAGCGAGCCGACTTACCAGTACGAGCACGCATGTAGGTTAGGTAGTTACGGCGAACTTTACTTCGCTTAGTTACTTCTACTTTTACAACAAGCGGGCTATGAAGTAGGTATGTTTTCTCAACACCTACGCCGCTTGCAATACGACGAACTGTAATACTACTAGTGTGACTGCTGGTGCGATCGGTACGAATTACGAGGCCTTCAAAAACCTGAACACGTTCTTTGTTACCTTCACGAATTTTTTGGTGCACTTTAACAGTGTCGCCGCTCTTTACGTCGACAACATGGTGCTTTTTGTATTTTGCATTAATTGCGTTAATTACTGATGACATAGAAAATAATTATACCTTGGCTCTAACTTTTTTACAAGTATATCACATCTGTTAAGAATTTGGAATATGCTTAACCGACAACTCGGTATACTTCTTCTAGTGTAGTACTGCCTTCTATTACGCTTAGGACACCGTTTTGCAACATAGTGGTCATGCCGTCTTGAATTGCCTGCTTTTCGAGCATATCAGTAGTTACCGACCCAGGAGGCATAGAAAGCATGCGCTGAATTTCTTCACTCATTCTAAACTGTTCACGAAGTGCAATTTGCCCCTTATATCCAAATGGATTTTCTTCAGAACTACCCGGTTTATAAAGAGTTATCTCGTGCAAGTTTGGACGCTCCATGCCTGGAGGCAATGTATCAATTACTGTTTGCAGCTGGGCGATAAGGTTCTCATCAGGCTGGTATGCAACTTTGGTATCATCATCTAAACGACGAACAAGTCGCTGGGCCATAACAAGGTGCATAGCACTTGCAAACAACGGGTTAACGCCAATAGCATCTAGCATACGAGTTAATGCGGCGGCGGCAGATGAGGCGTGGAATGTAGAAAGAACGAGGTGACCTGTTAAGGCTGCCTGCAATGCGGTCTTAGCGGTATCTTGGTCACGAATCTCGCCGACCATAACAACATCTGGGTCTAAGCGTAGAACTGCTCGTAACTTTTCGGCAAAGCCGAGCTTATTATTGTCGCCATCAACCGGTATTTGTACGACACCTGGCATAAAGTACTCAACTGGGTCTTCCAGTGTAATGATTTTACGTTCGGGTGTATTGAGTGTATTGATGATCGAATAGAGAGTTGTTGTTTTTCCGGAACCAGTCGGACCAACAATTAAGACCAAGCCTGACGGATGCTTAATAACATCATCAACCGCTTCCCGCTCTGTTGGGCTCAAGTTTAGATTGTCGAGCTTTAAATATTCTAATTTAAAGTTAAACAAACGCATGACGACATCAATACCGTAGACACTTGGTACAGTTTCGACACGTAAGTTAACTGTCACTTCTTCGCCAGTTGCCAAATTGTACGTTTTATTGATATGTCCGGTTTGGGCATCTGGACTGCCGGTACTTACATTAGCAGCAATCGCAATAGAAGAAATCACTTGGCGATATTTATCATGAGAAATATTTGCTATTGGGTGAAGCACACCATCAACGCGGATTCGAACTCTAACCGCCTCTTTTTGACATTCTAGGTGGATATCTGAACCTTTCAATTGGTACGTCTGTTTTACTAGATACGCTAAAATGTCGTCGGCCAATACTGAGTTCAAGGTTTGAGTAACCTTATTAAAAAGTTCATCATCGTTGTCGGCACCAAAACTTACGTCGTCGTACACGACTTGCTTTGGTGGATCGTATAGCTTCATATAGTCGCTGAAGCCTGTATCGGAAATGAGGCTAAACGTAACTCGCTGGTCTAAAAAACGGCCTCGCAAAGTTTGCATAGTTTGCTGTGAAGTCGTATTGGTAACACCAAAACTAAGGTTATGGTCGTCAAAGTGAATTGGGATAACTCGCAGGTTATACAGTTCCTGCACAGACAACAAATCTTTATATAGCGGCTTGTCACCGGGTTGCGACGTATCAATATACGTCATGCTTAAGATTCGTGAACGGCGTTCAGTAGCCTGCTCTTCGTTGCGGCGTGCGTCTTGACTCATTACATCTATTTAAGCATAAGAATAACTTTGGTAATAGAGGCAATGTGCGGTTTATTGTATAGTCGGTTTGATCTATACTGCATAAAATGTCAAACCAGATAGTCGTGATTGCTCATAATATTCGTTCTACGCATAATGTAGGGTCTTTGCTACGCACCTGCGAAGGTTTAGGTATCCAAGAGGTTTACTTCACAGGCTATACCCCCTTCCCAAAAAAAGATAAAGATTCACGGCTACCGCACATTGCAGAAAAGCTCCATAAGCAAATTCATAAGACCGCTCTTGACGCTGAAGACATTATTATGTGG
>JALQXV010000110.1 GCA_023263015.1 Candidatus Saccharimonadia bacterium | reverse complement strand
CTGATAATACCACTGTTTTTGAATGTACAAAACATAATCACACATTTTTTTCCCCTAATTACTATACTGACGATCAGTATTATTTTAATTACTGTACTTCTATCGAGCAAATAGTAAAATATCTTAGATTGAAAAAAATTAAGTTTCTAATGTTTAGTGACATGACTCATGAAGATAATCTTTTAGGTAATTTAGAAAAGAAAATATTATCATATTTGTGCAATTATCCAGAATATATGTTATACGAAACCTATATTGCCCGTGTAATTGGATCTGTTGATCCACCAGAGGCAATTATTGATCTGCCAATTGAACGTAACCCTAAGCAGCCACAACGCTTTCGAGTGGGGCAAAACGGCAAGGCATCGGTAACTGTATATAAAGTCCTAGAAGAATCTAAGGGCAGGCAAATTACGTCTTTGCTTGAGCTAAAGCCGACAACTGGGCGAACTCACCAACTTCGTGTGCATCTGCACTATGTAAGTCACCCTATTATTGGCGATACATTCTATGACGGCAAGCCAGCCGATAGGCTTTATTTACATGCTAAGGCACTTGAAATTACGCTACCAAATAAACAACGTCAGACCTTTGAAACCGAAACTCCTGAGGAGTTTTATGGCAGCTTCTAACCCGTTATTACATTCAAGAACAAGCTCACAAATTAAAGCTTTCCTAGAACAACCTGCTCATGCGCTGGCATTGGTTGGTGAGGATGGAGCTGGTAAGTCATTCATTGCCCAGTACATTAGCAATGAACTACTAAACAACAGTAAACAGTATACTTTTACAGTAGACGCCAGTGTGCCCAAGACAGGCATTGAGGAAGTGCGTGAGGCGCAAAAATTTTTAACATTAACTGTTCCCGGAAAGGCTACGATTAAGCGGGTGCTCATTATCGAACACTTGGACAGCCTCGGGCATGAAGCGCAGAACTCTTTGCTAAAAACACTAGAGGAGCCACCCGTAGATACGGTGATAATTACTACTTTTTCTAAACCTCAAGCGGTGCTAGTGACAATTCATTCTCGAATACATCCAGTGCAAATACTACCGGTTAGTGAAGCCGCTGCCGTAAGCTATTTTGCTGATCAGCCGACAAGTGAAGTCGTGAAGGCTCATATGATCAGTTCTGGTGCCGTTGGGTTAATGAGTTCAATTATTACTAATGATTCCGAGCAACCATTATTAGTAGGTATCAACCATGCTCGTGAGCTATTAACATCTAGTCGTTACCAACGTCTTGCAACTACCGAGAAGCTTTTAAAGCAAAATACAGTTAGTCCGAGCACAATAATCGACGGTCTTTATCGTCTTTTACAGGCTAGTTACCACCAAGCGCTTAGCAAAAAAAGTAAAGATGAGCTAAAGATCATGGCGCAACGCTTGCGACTGGTTGAGCAAGCACTAGATGACCTTGCCCAGAACGTACAGGCTAAGCTGGTTTTTGATCGTTTATTCCTTGAGCTCTAAAAATGCTATAATAGGTGCATACTATGTTAGAACTAGCACTTATTCTTGGGCTCGGGGTTTTTAGCGTACGAGCTTTTAACGTTAACACCGAAGACATCGAGATCCACAAGTTTGGCGATAAAATTACTAAACTTTGGGAAATTGTTCATCAGGGAATGCGCGAGAACCGTTTACTCCGTGCCGAAAAGGCTCTTTTGACCATTCTTAAAATAGATGAAAAGAATGCCGCAGCTTATAACCGTCTTGGTATCTTATATGCTAAGCAAAAAGAATATAAAGACGCGATCGACTGTTTTGAAATTGCCTGTAGTATTGAGCCAACAGCCTCAAGCCTGCACAACCTTGGTCTGATCTACTACGAAACAGAGAATTATCAAAAAGCTGTTATTGCATTTGAAGAGGCACTTAAACTCGAAGATTCACTAGCTGCGCGTCATATTGCGTTAGCCAAAGCCCTCGAGCGCTTAGGCCATCAAAAGGCAATGATCGAAAAACTTGAACATGCCGCCGA
>JALQXV010000093.1 GCA_023263015.1 Candidatus Saccharimonadia bacterium | reverse complement strand
TTTATGCAGTGTCAGCGCTGTTTTTGGCTTGATACTCGCAAAAAGATTAAGCGTCCAGACGGTCCACCATTCCAGATCAACAAAGCGATTGATGAACTCTTTAAAAAAGAGTTTGACCAGTACCGTGCAGATCAAAAACCGCACCCGATAATGATTGCAAATAAGGTTGATGCCATTCCGTTCAAACACCAGAGCATGGATGAATGGCGCCATAACTTCACTGGCGTAACCACCGTTCATGTACCTACAAATTTACATATTTTTGGTGCGGTAGATGATATTTGGGTAAATCCAGCTAACGAATTAATTGTCGTGGATTATAAAGCAACCGCTAAAGCCACTGAAGTAAGTTTAGATGCAGATTGGCAAGTGACCTACAAGCGCCAAATGGAAGTTTATCAATGGTTGTTAAGACAGAATGATTTTGCAGTCAGCGACACAGGCTACTTTGTTTATGCCAATGGACGACTTGATCTTGATAGTTTTAATGATCGAGTAGAGTTTCGCACCAAAGTTATCCCGTACACCGGCACAACCGATTGGGTTGAACCAACCATCGTAAAGATGAAGCAAGTCATGGACAGCGATACCATGCCTCCAATGGGGCAAAGCATAATGGGTGGCGATTGTGAGTTTTGTTCGTACGCTCGTTCACGCACCGAGCTGACGCTTGATGCCTTACAGGGCCGGTAGGTTATACTTATTGTATGATTGATGTACAGATTATCCGAGACAACCCAGAACTCGTAAAAGAAAAAGCAAAGCAAAAAGGTTACGACATCGACGTTCAGCGCATAATGCAGCTCGACGGCGAACGTAAAGAACTACTACAGACTGTTGAAGCACTGCGCCAGCGCCGTAATGAAATTGCCGAAAGTATGAAAGCTTCGGGCGGTAAGCCTGATCAAGTAGCGATCGAAGAAGGCAAGCAGATTAAAGTTGAGCTTGCCGAACGCGAAGGTTACTTAGCACAAGTTGAAACAGAATGGCTTGAACGGATTAAGGCAGTTCCAAACATGCCGCTCGATAGTGTACCGGTAGGTGATACCGAAGATCAAAATGTCGTAGTTAAAACAGTGGGCGAACAACCTAGCTTCAATTTCGAGATTAAGAATCATGCCCAGATCGCCGAAGCTAAAGGCTGGCTCGACAAAGACCGTGGTGCCAAAATCGCTGGTGCTCGATTTGTGTACTTAAAAGGTGATTTAGTCCGACTCGAATTTGCCTTGTGGCAGTTTGGTATGGATACCGTTTGCAATCAAGAAACGATTCAAAAAATTATCGCCGATAACAACTTAAATGTTTCTGATAAGCCGTTCACTCCAGTGCTACCGCCAGCGGTTGCTAAGCAAGAAATTTTTGAGGCAACTGGTCGTCTTAATCGCCAAGAACAGACCTACAAAATCGAAGACGAAGATCTATGGCTCAATGCTAGTGCAGAGCACACCATGGCGCCAATGTACTACAAAGAAATCATTGACGAAAAGGAGCTGCCGATTCGCTTGATAGGTTACACGACTGCGTTTCGCCGCGAGGCTGGTACGTACGGCAAAGATAGTGAAGGCTTCTTCCGGTTACACCAGTTCAATAAACTTGAAATGGAAAGTTTTACTACCGCCGATACTTCACTCGATGAACACCTATTAATGATAGGAATTCAGGAACACTTAATGCAGCAGCTGGGCTTGCCGTACCGCGTGCTCGAAAAATGTACTGCAGACATTGGTCGTCCTAATGCAAAAGGTGTTGATATTGACGTTTGGCTACCGGGCCAGAACACCTACCGCGAAACTCATACCGCGGACTATATCTCTGACTTCCAGACTCGCTCCATGCAAACTCGAGTACGTCGTACAGGTAGCGGAGAAGTTGAGCTAGCTCATACAAATGATGCAACAGCCTTTTCTCAGCGACCGCTAATTGCTATCATCGAGAATTTCCAGACAGCCGAAGGCGATGTGGTTGTTCCAGAGGTACTTCGTCCGTATCTTGGTGGACGTGACCGAATTTAAGATCAGAATATATCACGTAAGATAGTTTCTGCTGCAATCAGCCCTAGGCTAGCTAGGTTCTTTTAGTAATGCCCCAAATTAGGCGTATAATAAGAGCAGAGCTAACCATAAAGGAGTTCGAACAATGATTAACAATTTACATATCAGTAGCGTACATACCGACGTAACAGAAGACTTAAAACTTTACGTCGAAAAAAAGATTGGTGCCCTGTATAAATACATGCCTAAGCAAGTCCGCGAGGCTGCTCAAGTGACCGTTAAGCTTAAAGAAGCTAAACGTGCCAGCAAAGGACGTACCTACGAGTGTGAAGTAATCATGAAACTCCATAAATCTACGTTATCGGCACATCAAAAGTCGATCAGTATGCCAGCTGCAATTGATGAAGCCGAAAATAATCTAAAAAATCAGCTAAAAAAATATAAGGATCTACATAATCCATCAAAGTTTCGTAAGCACTTGATTGGACGCTTTAAAGAACCAGCTACAGTGTAAATATTACCTCGACCGCCCCTCGACGAACACCTGTGACTAGAGTACAATAGATGTATCAAAAAACTAGCTAGCAGGTAGGGAAGTCCGGATTCTGTATGAATGTGAACAATAAAGTAGTAAAGCGTGTTCTTGGTGATCCTCAGGCGCGTACGCTCAAGAAGTTGACACGCCGTGTTGCCGATATTAATAAGTTGTCCGACAAGTATAAAAAGATGTCGGTTAAAGATCTAAAAGGACAGACAGATGTGCTTAAAAAGCGCATCAAAAAAGATTCGCTCGACAAGATCTTGCCAGAAGCGTTTGCTACAGTTCGCGAAGCTTCGGATCGCGTATTTAAAATGCGTCACTTCGACGTTCAGTTAATTGGTGGTATGGCTTTGCACCAAGGTTCAATTGCCGAAATGAAAACCGGTGAAGGTAAGACACTCATGGCTACCTTGCCAGTGTACCTCAATGCCTTGACTGGCAAAGGCGTGCATGTG
>JALQXV010000005.1 GCA_023263015.1 Candidatus Saccharimonadia bacterium | reverse complement strand
TCCGAAGTATAGCATTCTCACCAGAAATTACTGTGGTATAACTGATAGTATGAATCCTCAAGATCCGAACCAGCAGCAATATCAACAGCCTGCACCACCACCTCAGCAGTACTACCAACCTTACCAGTCGCAAGATGACACAATGCAAAAGTTTATCCCAACTAAGAACATGCCGTCACTATGGGCGTATTACATGGGTGTGTTTGGGCTGATACCTTTTGTAGGGTTGCCGCTTTCGATCGCAGCTATTGTACTGGGTTTTATGGGGCTTAAGAAATTTAAAGCTACCCCTACCCCAGGGGCCAAAGGACATGCTTTAGCCGGACTGATTCTTGGCATCTTTGAGATTACCGTGTTTGTACTGTTTTTGGGGCTTATACTGCTCGGCAGTATGTCTAATTAGCGATACTCAGGGTTCTCAAAATCAAAGCGAGCGCCGTCATCCCATTTGTTTCGCTGGTTGCCGTACGCTGGGAATCCACCCATTTCTTTAAAGATTGCTGCAACGTGCATAAGATTCCACGTCATAAAGGTGACATTTCGATTAGTAAAGTCGCTTTCGGGACCGCCTGAGCCTTCATCTAGGTAGCTTGGCCCAGGACCGATCGGACCAATCCAGCCAGCGTCAGCCTGAGGCGGAATTGCATATCCAAGGTGCTGCAGGCTATAAAGAATGTTCATAGCACAGTGCTTAACGCCGTCTTCGTTGCCAGTAATCAGGCAGCCACCAGCTTTGCCATAAAAGGCGGACTGCCCTTGATCGTTTAGGTTGCTTGAACAAGCATATAGCCTCTCGATTACTTTTTTAGTTTGCGAGCTGTTGTCGCCGAGCCAAATTGGGCCAGCCAAAATTAAGATATCCGCGTCCATTACTCGTTTAAAAATGTCTGGCCATTCGTCGGTGTCCCAGCCATGCTCACGCATATCAGGGTAAATACCGCTCGCAATATCGCGATCAACTTGGCGAATCACTTCAACCGTGACACCCTGCTTTTCCATGAGTAGCTTGCTAGCTTCAATAAGTCCATCGGTATTACTCACCTCAGGAGATTTTTTTAAAGTGCCATTAAAAATCACGGCTTTAAGTCCGCTAAAGTTGTAGTCCGACATAAGTACCTCCTTAAATAGTTGGCTAGTAGTTTGTAGTGCCAGCTGACTCGTCAAGCGCTACGGCGATGACTATAAAGAGAATTGTAAAGATAATCCCAACGATGGCTGTAATAATTCCTCCAATTGCCATGCCTTTGCCGCCCTTCCCTTTACCAATAAAGCCCATAATGAGCGCTGTGATCGCAAGCGGTAATGAGATAAAGAAGAGCCAGAAGCAGAGGACAGAAAAGATGCCTAGGATGAGGCTCGTAATTGATAAGCCGGTCTGTTCTTGGCGTGGAACTATATAGGCTTGCGGAGGTGCCATAGGTTGAGGGTATTGATACGCATATTGCGCAGGTTGAGGCGCTGGCACGGGCTGTTGGTAGGCAGGCTGTTGATATGGATTAGGCGGTTGGTTGTAGTTTGGATTTTGCACAGGGGCTGGTTGCGGCTGGGGTGCTGGTGGTGCAGCGCCAACTAAGGCTGCTCCACAGTTTCCGCAAAAGCCTGAAGTGCTGACAAGTTCATGTCCACAGTTTGTACATTGCATAGCCGTATCATTGCACGCAGTTGCCGCTTGGGTCAACACGCTAGCGGTTTTACATTACTGGGCAAATAATTTACGCGGCGTGCTTCTCAGAATATGCCCAGCCAGCCCATACCTTGTACAAGATCGAATAATAGCTAGTTTTGTCTCTGCTCTAATGCTCCGAACAGTTGCAGTAAATCGAAATGCAGAGTGTAGTGCAAGTTGGCTGGCGCTAAAGCCGGCACGCTCACCGGCATCTTCTTTGGCATCAACCAAGGAATCAAGATAAATACCAGCAATTGTCATAGTATCAACCTCTTCCCAGAGTGAATCTATACCAATAAACTCTGGAGTTTGTGAGCGCAACAAGGTTACAGACTCAACTGCCTCATCGCGACGATTATCAAGGTGCTCACGGATTGAGTTAGAATGTATGCTTTTCTGACTAGCATCAAGTAGTGCTGCGGCCGCTCCAACTGCCATATCATTTGGCTCGATTTCAAGGGCTGCAACTAAAGCTTCTCCAGAGGTAAATGCTTCAGGATGCACCTCCGAGACTTCGTCAGCTTCCGCAAGTTTATACATCATACTTCCCCATGCTGCTCTTGTTTTAGGCGTTAATGTGTAGCCAAGATGACCAACGGTATCGGCTAAAATGTAAGCGCATTGTTCGTACTGAAGACCTTTGTCAGCACTGTCAGGAAATTTCATTATGCAAAAAATACCACAAAAATGGTATTTCGTCAATTGTCTAAACTGGGCAGCCTAGGCCGGCTCTGTTATGACCTTCAGGTCTGGCCACCTGTCTTCCCAGCCCTTTTGCTCCACCCTCTCAAAGAACTTGGACACTAAAGATTCTGTTGCAAAATAAGGGGTTGGTCGAGCAATTAATGAATAAAGATCGTCTGTGCCGTAGCAGAATAGGTACTCAAGTTTACCCTGATTTAGTCGTACTCCTATGCACGTTGCTGTTTCTACCCAGTGTGAAATACCATCAGCGGTAGACGTAAACGGCTCAAAGTCGTTTACGTAGTGCATTCTAGCTTGGTTGCGAATCTCCCATTCGGCAAATGGGTACTTTTGTGTCATGTACTTGTCATGGTCCCAGTCAATCTCTTGAGCCACGTTTTTGTTGTCGAAGTACACAAGGTCAACATCTCTTGCCGCTCTAGGCTCATTCCCTTCCATGTAGTCCCAGATCTTACTGCGTAAAAAGCCCGCGCCAATCCACCAATCAGGTAAATCAAGCTCCTCGGCTGCCCTTAAGACATTCATCATCCACTCGTCTTTCTGTACGAGTTCAGAGATCTGTTGTTCGTTTTGGATTTTGTTCATTTCTTAAATGATAACAGATATAGACAGGATATCGCGCTGCGCGCTCCTCCATTCGGTTATGCTCGAAATAAATTCCTGTACGTGACCTCATTCCGCCGAACCTCTGCTTCGCAATACGGTTCTCACCCATGACAATTAAACCAAATAAAAAACTCCACTTTGGTGGAGTCCTTTATTTGGTACACCCGGCAGGATTCGAACCTACGACCTTTGGCTCCGCAAGCCAACGCTCTATCCAGCTGAGCTACGGGTGCAAATTAATTGCAAAACAGGGGTTATCTTAGCATGTTTTTGATCAAAAAGCTAGCTTTAGAAGCGCATTCGCTTCATTAAACGATCGACGCCTTGTTCGGCACGTTGATCATTCGGCAGCGAAACTGCCAAGACATCAATAATTTTGTCTTCATCTTCTGGGGCGTAGTGAATTGAGAGCTCTGGCATAAATCGCCTAAGCGGCATGAATGAAATCGAGCCAATGGCGCTCTCTTCATCAACGCTGAACGACTTAAAGTCGTTGAACGAATAGAATTTTTTGCCAACCGTAACACCGTGTGTATCAATAGTGTATTGAAGTTGTTGGGGTTTACGCCCAGCCACAATAACAAATAGTATGACAACAACAAATATTGCTACCGCAGCGATGTAGTCGTGAAAAATGAGTACAACTAACACGCACAGCATAGCGGCTCCGCCAAGAACGGCACTGTACCATTTGGCATCTTTTTGGTTAGCAATAAATTCGGAAGCTGTCCACGAGACAGGTTGGACAGGTGTTTGGTTGCTTTGCGGGCTAGAAACGCTCTCGTCTTCGTTGCTATACGACCAATTTGCTTGGTTGTTGTCGTTCCCCTCGTTTTGCATAAGCATATTGTAGCAGGCTTCAGAATGTATACGAAGAGAGGAGCCGCTGTCTTCAACGTACAGGTTCAGCTTATTTCGAACTAAATAAAAAAGACCAGATCTATGCCGGTCTTTTTTATTTGGCGGAGAGAGAGGGATTCGAACCCTCGCTGGAACTCTCGCCCCACTAACGATTTAGCAAACCGTCCCCTTCAGCCACTTGGGTACCTCTCCGTACGTTCTGAGCGTAACAGATGTAAAGTATAGCAGAAACTGCCCGTTACTCAAACTGTTAGCTACGCAAATGCAACAAATAAAACCAGAAGAATGAAGACTCCGCCGAGCCCATACGCAATATGACGCAGCTCAATAGTAGAGCGTGGTTGCACGGGTGGGTTGTGCGGTGTGGGTGTCTTGCTCATATTATCCTTGTCCATAACTTTATGAATAATATCCATCTGCCAGCCGGCGTCGAGCAATTTATGCTGGATTTCTTTGTTCGTTAACCCTTTAGCTCGCTCTTCTTCAATAAAGCTCACCACCGCTGATCTTTTTTGCATGATGACTATTATCTCATAAAAACTTCAAAACGTAATTTTTCTTACAGTGGCACAAGCATAAGTTTCGTACAGTATAGGTACTATCAACGGTTTTAAGGAGGAGAAAACCAATGAGCGGAATAAGTCACAATCAACGAAACAACTTTTTAGAGCGTAAATGGCAAAAGTTTGATATCGAAGACAAGACTGTCGATACCCTTATTGATGAACTCGCTGCCGATGGCCGTAAGACTAACGTCTTCTAACAAAGTCTAGAAATATCACCCTTCTCTGTTATAATGTATTGACGTTTGCACGGAAGGGTGTCCGAGTGGTTTAAGGAAACGGTCTTGAAAACCGTCGTGCCGGCAACGGTACCGAGGGTTCGAATCCCTCCCCTTCCGCCACACTAAAAAGATCAGTCTAGCT
>JALQXV010000116.1 GCA_023263015.1 Candidatus Saccharimonadia bacterium | reverse complement strand
AACATGCGTTTAACATTCCGTTTGACCATGGCCGTATTCATTTTCTCTGTGGTGTTCGCAGTGATTGTGGGTATTTTAGACTTTGGATTAGATAAACTATTTAGAGAGGTGATTGTAAGATAATGAGTAAACGATACGACTCAGATAAGCACTGGTACGCTATTCACACGTACAGTGGTTACGAAGAAAAAGTTGCCGAAAGTATTCGTCAGCGTGCCGAAAGTCTTGAAATGAAAGACAAGATCTTCCAAGTTCTTGTTCCTAAAGAAAAGATGATCGAAATTAAAAATGGTAAGCGTAAAGTTGTTGAAAAGCGCATTTTCCAAGGCTACGTCTTAGTTCAAATGAAGCTGAGCGAAGACGCTTGGTTTATCGTTCGTAACACACCGTCGGTAACCGGCTTCGTCGGAACTGGCGTTGACCCAACTCCAATTAGTGATGACGAAATGGATAAGATCAGCAAGCGCATGGGTCTTGAACAGCCTAAGCACAAGATCGACTTTAATGTTGGCGATGTCGTTAACATTACCGACGGTCCATTTAAAGGTTTTGACGGCGCAATCAACGAAATCGATCCTACCAAAGGCAAGCTCAAGGTCTTGGTTAATATGTTCGGCCGCGAAACTCCTGTCGAACTCGACAGCCTGCAAGTTAAGCGCGTTTAATTACTGCTCTAAAAGTTTAGGTTCTGCGCGCAGAAATGCGCGTATTACTTTTCTGCCAATTCGGAGTTCTGCTTCCTCGGGACTATTTACTAATAAATCTTTAAGTTTGGCTTTGCATTCTGGTGCTTTATTTTTGCTAGTGATCTTGCGTACTGCCGATGGAGTGTACGCTGGGCTTTCATAAACGGCCAATAGGTGCGCCGATAAGGTTGCGGTTAAGAAGTTAGCAACTTCTGACAATGTGTACTCTTTGTCGCCGTGCGCTTGAAAAAGACGGGTATGCGCCATTAACTTCTCGTCGCCGAGTGCTAAGACAACTGGAAGTTTGTCAATTAGTTCGCGAGCGCTATGACTCCATCCAAGAATTTTAATTACTGCTTCTATATTTTCTACTCGGCGAGCTAGGTCGTCTTTATCAGCAGCAATGACCGTCGACATAGTATTCATTACTTTTATGCCATCAAAATCATGGCCGTTAATAGCGGTTATATTCTCGTCTAGCTTTTTAGGACTTAGCTGGAGCGTGGTGGGGGCATTTTTAGCAACCTTAGGTACATCCAACCCAAATCCAGTTAGAACATCAATTTTTTCCTGTGTGCCTTTAGCACTACAGTGCAAAATATTAGGTGCCTTTTTAGTAACCACTGAGTTTTTGATGCCAGCAGCGTAAATGATGCGCTGATTCTCGATAAAACTGTCGATCAATATGCCAGCTGCATTTTTTGCATTGAGCTGTAATTTACTGTATGCACTGTGCAAATCATGCTTGGGATCGTCCCAGCCAAGTAGCGTGCCGTAAAAGTACTTACGGGCAGCTAGCGATAACGTCTGAAGTTCTTCGCCTCCGGTATGTCGCAAGTCAACTGAACCAATAGCAATAAGCGTATTAGCTTTTTCGTACCATTCATCACCAATTTCGGCTCCAGCTAAGTCTTCGATCCACGGACGATCGTTAGGGCTGAGCGGTTCAATTTCAATTAGCCCTGGGTTTTTATCTAGGCCAGGGTAAGCGTCTTTATAGTGCTCTGGGTGAATACTCATAGTATAGTTTGCTATATTACAACAAATTTATAACAATTAGTCAAAGTTTAGCACTTTACTCAAACAGATAAAGATGATAAAATCTAATCTGTTACGCACTTCTGTCTTTTATAAAAGTTAAAAAGAAAGGGAAGGAGAACGTTGAGCCTAGCTCCGTTCGAATAATCTTATGGCAGACGCAAAGAAAATTAAAGCAAACTTAAAGATGCGCATTCCAGCTGGTAAAGCCAGTGCAGCTCCTCCGGTGGGTAGCACGCTTGGTCAGCACGGTGTGAACATGATGGATTTCATTAATCCGTTTAACGACGCAACCCGCGAAATGAAGGGCGTTGTAACCGCACATATTACTATCTATGATGATCGTACTATGGACTGGCGCGTTGTTTCTGCCGCTACTGACGAACAGATTCGTGAGAAGCTTGGCATTCAAAAAGGCTCAGGCCGACCAAACAGCGAAAAGGTTACTAAAAAGCTTAGCGATAAAGACCTTACTGAAATCGCCGAAAACAAGGCTCGTGACATGAACACCGACGACATTGAAGCAGTCAAGAAAATGGTTGCAGGCACCGCCCGCAGCATGGGCGTCGAAATCGAAGGCTAGCACTATGCATGAAGGCTTCCGACGCAGCAATAGGCTAAAGAATATACCAATCGGCCACATTGCAATGCAGGGAGACTTTAAAATAGATGAGCCTACGAGAGACCCACGTAACACCGACCTGTTCGACGTCATGAATCACTTATCAAACTCAGACCCAGTTGAAGCTTCTAAACCAACCGAAGCGCATCCTGAGTACGATACCGAGGCGTGGCGGGGCATCGTTAAAGAATTAATGGATTAATCAGTGGGAGGCCACGGCCGCTTGCACCACAAAGGAGAATAATTATGGCAAAAGCCAAGAAACAAGTAGAACAAGCTGAAAACGCAGTTGAAACCGATGTTACGGCAGCAGCAATTGATGCAGCCGAACAAGCCGAAACAACTGTTTCCGAAAAGCGCACAAGCGACACTGTAGCCAAAGCTGGTAAGCGCAGCGCTAAAGCAATTGCCGAAGCAGAAGAAAAAGTTGCTAAGGAAGAACGCAAAGCTGAAGCAAAAGAAGCTGAAGATAAGCCAAAACAACCAGTTAAACCTGCTCGTAGCCGCCTAGAACGCCGTGGCAAAAAGTATCGTGACGCTGCAAAGCACATCGAAACCGGTAAGCAGTACACACTAAAAGAAGCAATTGATCTTGCTATCAAAACTAGCACCTCTAAGTTTGACGCTACCGTTGAACTACACGTGCGTCTCGGCGTTGACCCACGTCAGGCTGACCAAAACCTTCGTGACAATCTAGTGTTGCCACACGGTACCGGTAAGACTGTTCGTGTAGCTGTATTTGCCGACGAAGATGTGGCTAAGGAAGCTAAAAAAGCTGGTGCAGATATTGCCGGTAGCGATGACTTCCTAGTACAGCTTGATAAAGGTGTAATCGACTTTGACGTTCTTGTTGCTACTCCTAACGTAATGGCTCGCTTAAGCAAATACGCTCGTGTGCTTGGTCCTAAGGGTCTTATGCCAAACCCAAAGAGCGGTACGGTAACTACAGATGTTGCTAAGGCTGTTTCTCAGGCTAAAGCTGGCCGCGTTGAATATCGCGTAGACAGCACAGGTATTGTTCACTTGGGTGTTGGCAAGGTTAGCTTTGGTAACGATAAGCTTGCTAAAAACCTCGAAGCTGTTGTAGCAAGCATTAAGGGTAACAAGCCAGCTAGCATTAAGGGTACATACGTAAAGACAGTAACCCTTACTACAAGCATGGGCCCTGGTATTTCAGTTATTGCTTCTGAAATCGCCTAGTAAACTTGCATTCACTCGCCAAGAGTGACTACAATTAACCTATTCATAAAACATTGGGAGTAAGAAATGGCTGATACACAGGCTGACGGATATTACGGCGATACCGATATCGCTGAAGAGGAACTTGATCTAAGTTTCTTGGATGATGACGAATCAGATAAGAAATAGTAGCTAGCTATGCGCATTGGCTTGGTCGTTCCTCACATTTTCATGCAAGATAGCTTGCTTGATAGTGTAATTTTCTCACCTGGAACATTAGCCAAAGATCTAGCTCAAGAATTAGAGTCACAGGAACATTCTGTGACTCTTTTTAGTCCTGGAAGCGTGTTGTTTAGCGGTAAAAACGTAACTGCCGATCTAAGCTATTTTGAACATGAGCTTAAACTTCGTGGCGATACATATATAGATTTACTCAAAAAGCATCCATTAACCTTTATTACGTTAGCCCGTCAGGTTCAAAGTGAATTGCTAGCCAAAGCGTTTGTAATGGCAAACAACGATGAGCTTGATATAGTTCACATATATACGAACGAAGAAGATACGGCGCTGCCATTTTCTCGGCTATGTAGTAAGCCGGTTGTTTTTACGCATCACGATCCATTCAATTTTCTTGCCAATTATCGCAGCCTATTCCCAAAGTATCCGCATCTTAACTGGCTATCAATTTCTAAGGCGCAGCGAAAAGTCATGCCAACAGAAACCAATTGGGTCAAAAATATTTACCACGGCTTAGATACAAATCGCTTTACACCTAACCTGAATCCACAAGGTAACTATATCGCTTACCTTGGAAGGATCATTGAACCCAAAGGTGTTCATTTGGCAGTTCAGGCTATTAAACAGTTCAACCAACAAAACCCAACAAACACCGTAAAACTCAAACTAGCTGGCAAGCACTATGCTGGCAAAACTAAAAATACTTATTGGGAAGAACAAATCTTGCCCCAGATCGATGACGAAATAATTGAGTATGTTGGACATATTAAAACTGATACAGAAATCCAAGATTTTTTGGGCAATGCTAAAGCATTAATTGTTCCGTCTACATTTGAGGAGCCGTTTGGCATGGTCATGATAGAAGCCTTAGCCTGTAGTACACCGATAATCGGCCTAGACTCCGGTGCTATACCAGAGGTTATTAATGCCCAAAATGGCATTTTGGTTAATAAAGAATTTGACGGAACAACTATTAATGACGCGTCTACAGCTGCTAATCTTGCACAGGCAATTAACAAGATTATTGATATTGACCGTAAGGCATGTAGAAAGTCATTTGAGCAGCACTATACGCTTAGGCGCATGGCTCAAGAGCATATTGAAGCGTACGAACAGTTACTAAAGAATAACTAGTGGCGCTTTAATGTGTGGGTGGAACTCGTAATCTTCTAGTACAAAGTTATCGGCTGTAAAGCTGTCGATGTCTTTAACGTCGCCCACAATTTTGAGCTTAGGGAATGGTAGCGGTTTACGGATAACTTGTTCTTTAGCTGGCTCAAGATGATTGTGATACAGGTGAGCGTTACCAATAGAGATAATTAACTCGCGAGCTTCTAAACCAGTTAGATGGGCCACCATATGAAGCAACATGGCATACTGCGCAATATTAAACGGCAAGCCAAGAAAAACATCCGACGAACGCTGGTACAACTCCATACGTAATTTGCCCTTAGTCACATCAAACTGGAAGAATGTATGACATGGCGGCAAACGCATTTCTTCAAGATCAGCTGGGTTCCAAGCGCTCACAATAATTGCCTTAGAATGAGGATTATTCTTAATTTGATCGATTGCCCACGCCAACTGGTCAATTGTTTCGCCGTTAGGATCTTTCCAGCGGCGCCACTGTACGCCGTAAACTGGACCGAGGTTTAAGTCTTTGTCTGCGAACTCATCCCAGTAATGGATTTTGTGGTCTTGAAGATATTTAATATTAGAACTGCCTGACACAAACCAGAGTAATTCGTGGAGCAGAATATTAAATGGCATTTTTTTAGTAGTGAGCATTGGGAAGCCTTGGCGCATATCAAACCGTAACTGATACCCAAAAATAGATTTGATGCCATGAATGCCGCGTGTAGGCTTGTTCCTACCATTTTTTAAAATCTCAGCCATTAGCTTGAGATACTCATACTCCGAATGTTTCATGTATATAAAGTATAGCGTATTGAACACACCGCAGTAAGACTTCTGATACAATATCTGACTAATGAACGCCACGACTATCGGTAGAATCTTACAAAAATACAATATTCAGTATGCCAAGATCCATACACCCCAAAAAGGCTATCGTAATGAGTCGTATAAAATTGAGACAATTGACGGTCAGACACTAAACCTCATTCTCTTTAAATCCGAAGAGGGAATTCTAGAAAGAATTAAACGAGCCAATGCAGCGTCCGAATACTCCAGTAACAGCGACCTTCCAGTTCGTACACTATATAGAAAAGACATTCTTTCATTAAAAGCTAATAATTTTCTGCAGTATGCAGCTTTATACAATTACTTGCCTGGTAGCACTATCCCGTGGGAGGCATACACCAAGAATCATATTAAGCTACTTGGCAAAACCTTGAGCGACCTTCATTATCGCCTTAAAGACTGCCCGTTGGAGCTACCTAGTGTCGCCAATGAGTACCTAGCGCTTAATAATTTAATGAAATCCTATTTTACAAACAAAGGCGTTATTAAAGCGTCCCGCAATAAGCTACAAATTAACGTACCAATAGCTATATTCGATTATCTACAAAATGTATTAACCGTATGCAATAAGCTGCCCGATCAGCAACCGCTACATATGGACTTTGTGCGAGGGAATATTCTGTTTGGCAGCTCTAAATTGCATGAAGATTATAGTATTGGCGATGCTCATTTATCAGGCGTAATTGATTTTGAAAAAACCGGTAAGGGCCACCCACTTTTAGATATTGCTAGGACATTAGCGTTCCTGTTAGTTGATTGTAAATTTAAGTCAGAAGATAAAGTCCGAAAATACTTCTTAAGATCGGGTTACCACAAACGAGGTGCTCAGCATCTAACATTGCTGAACATCCAAAATAAATCATTGCTGGAAGACTTAGTTAACTTATTTTTGCTATACGACTTATATAAATTCATGTCTCATAATCCATATGAATCATTAAAAGATAACGAACATTATTGCCGCACACGCGACCTGCTTACAGCGAGAGCTGTTTTAGTGTAAAATATCTATAAAGATTAGGAAGAGGGGCTACATATTGTATGGCAGTATCGTGGAAAAAACGATTGATATCTCAGAGTGACTTGATGACGCTTCGCGAGAAACTAAAAGAAAAGGACAAGAAAATTGTCTTTACAGCAGGGTCATGGGACTTGCTACACGCTGGGCAATGCCGCTACCTAGAAGAAGCCAAAGCCCACGGCGATATATTGGTGGTTGGCGTAAGCAGTAACAGCGCCATTAAGCAGGTGAAAGGCCCAAATAAGCCAATTTTGGACGAAAAGCTTCGAGCTGAAATGCTAACACACCTGCGTGCGGTCGACTTTGTAACACTGCTACCAGAACCAAGCTGCGCACCGTCACTCGGACTGCTAAAGCCAGATATCTTTATTACCGTTAAAGAAGACTGGACCGATAACTATAAGCAGTCTAAAGAATATAAAACCGTCACCAAATACGGCGGCGAAGTTGTAGTGGTGCCTCGTCAATCAATTGCCGTTTCAACGACAAAAATCGTGCAGCGCGCTATTGGCGGTCACCTCGGCGAAGTCTTTAAAGATTTCATGGAACTCCGAAAGGATCCACTAAAGGAACGATGAACGAGATCTCGGCAGAAGAGCAAGCCAAGCAGATTCGCTACAGAGATGCTCGCACTACTGGCGAGTACGACAATATCTGGAAGTCGGTCGGGAAGTGCGTTTTTTGTGACCTTCGCGACAAGTATATTTTCTTTGAGGAAAATAATGTCGTAATGACCGTTAGTCTATACGCATATATTGACGGACAATTTATGATTATCCCACGCCGCCACGTTCGTTCGGCTCGTGACCTAACCCAGATAGAGTGGGAGACTATTCGCAAATTTATGTACCTTGCCAAAAAAATGATCCGTGAGGTCACTGGCCTTAAAGCAGTTCATTTTATTCAGCGCGAAGGCGGCATTATTGCCCAGAGCACTGTCGAAGATCATTTTCATATTCTCTGTATGCCGTTTGATGCACCCGATCTTTCGGTATGGAACTACCGCAAGTTAAAACATACTCCACTTGAAACAGCCGATGCCTACCGAAACGCCGGTAAAAAATTATTACAGCATAATGCTAAATTCATTCAAAAATATCAATCAAATGAATTACTCCCAATTGTGTGCGATGCCGTAATTATTAACGACCAAAATGAAATTCTACTTCAAAAGCGTAACCAGTTTAAACTTAATCCCGACTATCACACACTGCCTGGAGGCAGAATTAACTCTGATGACAGCTCACTTGAACATGGTGTTAGTCGAGAAGTGAACGAAGAAGTTGGTCTACAAATCCCTGCTGATAAGTATCAACTTGTCTCGTCACAGCAAGATCAAGTAGCGTATCAGCAACACTCTAGCCATCTTAATAAAGATTATTCGGCACCGAGTAGCTTTATACGTAACACCTATCTTGCAACCTGTAAGAAAGATGAAACAAAACTTCAGACAAGTGAAGAGATTAAAGAGGCTTACTGGATTAATGTAAAAGAAGCGCTCACAAACGCACCGTTATCAATTGAAACTAAGAAAAATATTATAAGTGCGCTTAAACAGTTAAAGAAAGGTCAAAAATAATGAACTTTTCATGGAATGACCTAGCTTTTGGTGACAAAAAGCCGCTTAACCAGCTTAAAGCGACTTTCATTGTTGCACCGCGAACCATTAGCCAAGCACGCTTTAAAGCATTAATTAAGCAGTACCTGCCTCAGGGTAATATTGCGCTCGGTATAGCGAACGAAGATTACGTACT
>JALQXV010000091.1 GCA_023263015.1 Candidatus Saccharimonadia bacterium | reverse complement strand
TCGGCTCTCGGGCTGCTCTTTTCCAAATAAGCACGGGGATTGGCGCAGTTGGCTAGCGCGCGCGGTTTGGGACCGCGAGGTCGAAGGTTCGAGTCCTTTATCCCCGACCAATTAAAAAAGCTTAGCAAATGCTAGGCTTTTTTAATTTGGCGAGATGGTACCACAAGAACTGTACGGCGCAGCCGAGGTTCGGTGAAACGAAGTGCGCTGTCCACTCAGAGCTTGATTCTTGTTATACTTAAGTACAGAAGTTTACTCGCAAACAAAACAAGGACTTATGTAAATGAAATCACTTCAATCAAAACTTTATAGTTACTTTTGGGCTGCACCGGTTCTTTTCGTCTTAATAACCGTCTTCTTCCTGCGCGGCAAGGTCCAGTACGTTTACCTTGGCGTCGCTATTTTGGTGCTACTGACAGTTTTAGCTCAGCGCTATAAAACAGTAAAACCCGAACTAACAATTGCTCGATGGTTGGCAACACTGTCATCAATTGGCTTGAGTGCTGCAGTCATCTTGTCTATCGAAAAAATTGAGCTATTAAAAGAACCGGCTCACGTTGCCAGTTGTAGTTTGAGTCCGATTGTGGCATGTTCGCCGATCATTGCTAGTCCTCAGGCGAGTGCCTTTGGCTTTCCAAACTCATTTATTGGTGTAGCTGGTTACGGTGGAATTCTGCTAGCTGCATTAACTATTGCAGCCGGCGGAACTAAACTCGCATCTGCATGGTGGCGTATGATGGCTGGCGGTTTAGCGCTTGCTACTACCTTTGCTGGTTGGTTGTTCTATCAGGGTGTCTTCAATATTGGCAAGTTGTGCTTATACTGTATGCTCGTGTGGTTTGTGACATCTGCAATGTTGTGGCTCGTAGTTGCGTACTGTATCGAAAAGAAGCATCTTAACCTCGGTAAAAAACTTAATAAGCTACTCGGCTATAAATACGAGGCAATCACTCTTACGTTTGGGCTCATACTCGTCCTGCTCTTTTATCGTTGGTCAGACTACTGGCTTAGCCTGTTCTAGCAATTAATTACTGCTTATGCTTGTGTTTTAGCTTGCATACATACATAATTTTTCAAAAGCTTGAGGAGTGTACAGGGTATGTCAGATATTCAGAAGATTCGAGTAATGCAGGGTGGTGACGATCCAATCGGTCAAGCGGTTTCGCACGAGATCCTACGAACTACTGGACAAGAAGTTGAGGTGCAGACATCAAAAGTTTACAGAGTCCAAGGTGTAAGCGAAGAAGAGGCAGTACAACTTGGCAGTCTGCTGGCCGACAGTGAAGTACAACAATTTGAGCTAGGCGGCACAGCGCAAGGTGATCAAGTTCGCGAAGTTGGTTATAAGCCTGGGGTTATGAACCCAGAAGCGGCGTCTATCGTAAAAGCTGCTAGAGACCTATGTATGCGGCCAGACGCTGCGGATTCAACAATTGAGTATATTTTTCCTAGTGATACTGACCCGAGATTCGTTGACGAAGTAGTTGGTAGTTTACTTGTTAACAAGACCGTTCAGCAGGTAGTAGATCGTGAACCCGAAAGCCTAACTACCAAAGGCTCTGTCGGCGCAGTTGAATTGGTACCAATTAGCGATGCTGGCGACGATCAGTTGCTCGAACTATCTAAGGACAAACTATTCTTAAGTCTTGATGAAATGAAGGCCGTTAAAGATTACTTTAAGCAGCTCGACCGCGAGCCAACTGATTGTGAGCTCGAAATTGTGGCAGCTGCGTGGAGTGAACATTGTGGCCACAAGACATTTAACGCCAAAATTCAGCTTCCAGATGGAACAGCTAAAGATCCGTTATTTAAGCGTATTAAAGAAACGGCTCGTCGACATTTTGGTGAAAAGATCATATCTGCTTTTCATGACAACTCTGGTGTTATGAAATTTTATGATGGCCAAGCAATTTGTGGCAAAGTTGAAACACACAACAGTCCTTCAGCGATTGAACCGTATGGTGGGGCTATGACGGGTAGCGGTGGAGTGTTTCGTGACATTGTTGGTACGGGTAAAGGAGCTAAAAATATTATCTCAACGGATATGTTCTGTTTAGCTCCACCTGATCTCGATCACGCTAAATTACCAGCCGGTACGCTACCTCCAGATTACTTACAACGGCGCGTAGTTGATGGTGTTCGAGATTACGGAAACCGAATGGGAATTCCTACAGGCAATGGTTCGCTGCACTTCCACGAAGATTTTAGAGCCAAGCCGACAGTAATCGTTGGCGCGTATGGCATTATGCCAGAAGAGTTCGCCGAAAAGGGCAAACCTGAAGTTGGCGATTTGGTTGTTGCCGTAGGTGGAAGAACTGGTCGCGACGGAATCCACGGTGCCACCTTTTCATCGGGTGAAATGACCGATCGAACTGCGCAAGTTAACTCGAGTGCTGTTCAAATTGGAAACGCCATCGAAGAAAAACGAACATTTGACGCTATTATTGAAGCCCGTGACAATGGCTGTATTCGAGCTTTAACGGACTGCGGTGCTGCCGGATTTTCATCAGCAATTGGTGAGATTGGTGAAGATATTGGCGTTACTGTTGATATTAGTAAGGCGCCACTTAAGTATGATGGGCTTGCTCCGTGGGAAATCTTTTTAAGCGAGTCTCAGGAACGAATGGTGCTGGCGGTGCCACCTGAGCAGGCGGAGCTGCTACAACGGATTTGCGAAAAGTATAATGTTGAAGCTTCAGTACTTGGCGAATTTGACGGTAGCCATACGCTTACAGTTAACTATGGCGATAAAAACGTAGCCGAAATAGATTATGAATTCCTTAAAAATGGCTTGCCAGACCGAGTGATGGTTGCAGATTGGAAGCCAGAAGTAATTGAAGAACAAAAACCTGAAGCTCCAGCAGATAAACAGGACTGGATCGGTCGTCTGAAGGCCGTAATGGCACACGGTAATGTATGCTCAAAGGAGCCCATCGTTCGTCAGTACGATCACGGAGTTCAAGGCGGGAACGTGGTTAGCCCGTTTGGTGGTAAAACCGAAGAAGGACCAAATGACGCGCTTGTCGTACGACCAATCCTAGGTAAGCCATATGGCGTTGTTCAGTCACATGGCATGAACCCAATTTTGAATAGACTAAACCCATATGAAGGTAGTAAATGGGCAATTGCTGAGGCGGTTGCTAACTATGTGGCAGTTGGCGGTGACCCTAAAGAGGCGGCGCTTATAAATAACTTTATCTGGCCTTTCCCAGACGAGCAGGAAATGGGTTCGCTCGACAAATCAGTCGATGCAATTACAGACATGATGGATGTATTGGAAATGCCAGTAATTTCTGGAAAAGATAGTTTGTCATCAACGTATCGCGGTAAGGATGGTGAAGTCATTAAAATACCACCAGTTCTATGTATGTCTGCATTTGGCCGAATCCCAGATGTTGAGAAAACAATGACGAGTGACATTAAACAACCGCGGTCTTCACTAGTTTTGGTTGGCAAGCAGGCTGCTGGTATGGGCGGTTCTACGTACTACGATGTTACTAACGCTCAGAGCGGGGAAGTTCCTCAAATTGATACTGACAATCTACTTGAAACGCTTTCATCAGTACATTCAGCAATTCAAAATGGTCAAGTATTGTCTTGTCACGATGTTAGTGAAGGCGGTGTTGCTGCGGCTGTTGCAGAAATGGCAATCGGTGGCAATTGTGGCGTTCGACTCAATTACGGCGAAGATGCCGACCTAGAACACTCGCTTTTCAATGAAACGGCAGGCTGTTTTATTGTTGAAGTGCCAGATGGCGTAGACCCAAGTACAATTTTCCCAGACGACAATCATCAAGTAATCGGCATCTCAATTCCGCTCGGTATTTTTGAAGTGAGCACTAATGACTATCGTAAGCCGGTATTTATGACTACTGTAGACAAGCTTAAGGATGCATGGCAACAACCGAGCAAGGAGTTATTTGTATGAGCCAACCAGAAATCTGTGTACTAAAAACCGACGGTACAAACTGCGACCAAGAAATGGCCTTTGCCTTTGAAGTTGCCGGTGCTAAGCCCGACATTGTGCACGTAAACGAAATACGCTCCGGCGAAAAAAGCCTAGCCGACTATGCTGGCTTAGGTTTGCCTGGCGGATTTTCATACGGCGACGACATCGCCTCGGGTGCTGTTTTGGCTAACGAGCTTACAGCCTACTTGGGTGAAGAATTACAAGGATTAATCGATGATAAAAAGCCAGTTATTGGTGTATGCAACGGCTTTCAGGTACTAACCCGAACCGGTTTACTACCAAACCGAACCCTTGGTGAACAACAGGCGACCTTAGCCCATAACCAAACTGGTCGCTTTGTTTGTAAATGGGCAAATCTAAGGGCTCAGGATAGCGTTTGCGTATTTGCACCTCAAGATGAATTTGAAACCGAATTATTACCAATGCAAGGCGCTCACGGCGAAGGTCGTTTTACGGCTCAACCAGCGGTTCTTGACGAGCTCCAAAGACGAAAACAGATCGTCTTTACGTACGACGATAATACCAACGGTTCGTCATTAGATATCGCAGGTATATGTGACCCGTCGGGTGTTGTCTTGGGTATGATGCCGCACCCTGAACGTTCGGCTGGAGCTTTTCACCCAGATCGTTCATTAACCGAGGCCGCTCGAAGCGTTGGTGCTGTTATCTTTAATAACTTTGTTAAGTACGCAAAGGAACTCTAAAATGAAGGAAATTCAAGATGTAAATATTGAGCTGGGTGATGACGTATCGAGGATGCTTTACGAAGCGTCTAAGCTAACACACGTTAACCGTCCAGACTTACTAGTCGAGTTTCACGAATCATTCTCAGGGGTACGCGCTATTCCAGCAACGGTATTAAAAGACGTTGGCAACATGTATCTCAACCTTGCTTTTGATGGTGTTGGTACCAAGGTAGAAGTTGCAGAACGTGTCGAAGATCATTCAACCGTCGCTCATGATTTGTTTGCTATGGTATGCGACGATGCTGTTGTTCGTGGGGCTGAACCGGTTGCAATTGGATCAATTCTAGACGTTCGTCAACTAGATGATACTCCAGAAACTAAACAAGCTATCCGTGAACTTGCCCAAGGTTACGTTAGTGCCGCTGATGCAGCTAAAGTAGTAGTCGTAAACGGAGAGGTCGCAGAATTGGGTGATCGCATTGGTGGTTACGGTCCCTTTAACTATAACTGGGGTGCAACAGTCTTATGGTTTGCTCATAAAGATCGAATACTAACTGGTCATCAAATAAAGCCTGGCGATTCATTAGTGGGGCTTGCTGAGCATGGTTTTAGGTCAAATGGCATAACTGATGTCCGTAAGGCTATGCTCGAAAAGTATGGCCCAAAGTGGCATGACGAAGTAGTTCCAGAACTAGGTAGTCTCTCGCTCGGCAAACTTGTCCAGCGACCATCTGTAATTTACTCACGTTTCATATCCGAACTAACAGGTGGTTTTGATATAGAAAAAGCTCCTAAGGCTCACGTTAGCGGAGTTGCTCATATAACCGGTGGCGGTCAACCAAGTAAGCTAGGCCGCATGCTTGAACCTTCAGGGCTAGGGGTAGTGATCGACAACCCAATTGCACCTCCAAAAATTATGCTCGAAGCACAAGAAATCCGTGGGTTCGAAGACAAGCAAGCCTACGGCAAGTGGCACATGGGAGTTGGCATGGTAGTCGCAACTTCTGAACCTGAAAAAGTGCTTCAGGAAGCTAAAGATTTTGGACTTACTGCGCAGAACATCGGTACGGTAACCGAAGACGAAGGAATTCTCATTAAGAACTGTGGCGCGCAGCAAAAGTCACAATGGGTTAGATTTTAACCAGTAAAAAACTTTACAGTTAAAAAATTCTTGATACTGCACAATAGTCTCTAAGAAAGGAGGCTAATCGTGATAGACATAATTCTTTGGATAGCATTTGGTGCCTTAGCAGGCTGGATTGCTTCTATGATTATGGGTAATAACGAAGAGCAAGGTGCAATTGGAAATATCGTCGTCGGTATCGCGGGTGCGTTTATCGGTGGCTTTGTAGTTCGCATGCTTACCGGAAATGACGTCAGTGGCTTTAATCTCATGAGTCTGCTCGTTGCTGTGCTTGGAGCTATTATCTTGATCGCAATCGTTAAATTATTCCAGCGCAAAGATGATCGCATTTAAAATGTAAAACTGAAAAGGGGTGTGCAAATGGCAAAGCGTAAACGTACACAGGCCAAACAAGCCGAAGACAACGTTGACCACTATTGGCGTCAGTATATAACCTACTAATTCAAATTGTGCGCTGACGAGCGTACAATAAGTACATGCTATTAAGTCTGGCTCTTAGTTTGGCCGCAATTCTGGTCTTGTTGCTTATTACAGAATACCTCTGGCGAACAGAAAAATTGCACGTTGAAGTCAGCCGCAAGATTATCCATATGGGAACCGGCGTGATTGTTGCGTTTTGGCCCCATTTTCTGCCGTGGCATGTCATTCAATTACTAGCGATAGCGCTTCTTGCTGTTGTACTTACTTCTTACAAGTTTAAGATATTTAAATCGATACATTCGGTAAAACGAATAACCCGCGGAGAAATTTTGTATCCGCTCGCTATTGCTGCGTGCGCGTTACTTGAACCAGCTCCGTGGGTTTTTACTGTCGCAATTTTACATCTTGCACTGGCTGACGGCATGGCAGCTATTATCGGTGTGCACTACGGCAAAAAAACGCAATATAACATCTTAAGTCATGGTAAATCATTAGCCGGCTCGCTTGCGTTTTTTATTACTTCCTTTTTGATTTTCGTAGCAGCCTCGTTTATTGTTTCGGAAAATGGCTTGCCAGCGCAGTATGGTTGGTTTATTTGGGCGGCATTAATTTTAACTCTGATAGAAAATATCTCATGGTTTGGCTCCGACGATATTACAATTCCTATTGCTACCATTGTTATTCTGACGCTTTTGCCGTCGTAGTATACTTATAGCTTATGACACAATCTTCTCAAGACATCGTTCAGCGAGACACTGAATTACTGGCAAGTCGGGCAATTCAGATTCATCGTGGTGCTGCTCGCGCCGCGGTGCTTGGCGTGAACGACGGCTTGGTAAGTACACTGTGTATTGTTTTAGCTGTTTCAGCGGCCGCCGACAGTGCTAAGGCTGTTTTGATCGCCGGTATGGCTGGACTTATTGCTGGCGCCATTTCGATGGCAGCTGGTGAGTGGATCTCGGTGACTTCTCAAGTTGAGCTACTCAAGGGTGTGCTGGCAGACCTTAGACGCATCATGAAAGAAGATCGAGACTTATTAACCAGCCAACTAAGCGATGACTTTAAAAATAGCGGACTTGATAGTAAGACTGCTCGAATCGCTGCCAATGAAATTTCGCAGGACAATAAGCATCTTGTGACAGAATACGCACGCAATGTTATGGGCATTAATCCTGATGAACTTGGTTCGCCGTGGACGGCCGCCTTTTCCTCGTTTGCACTTTTTGTGGCCGGTTCAATTGTCGCACTCAGCCCATGGTTCTTCACAGAAGGTACTTTGGCAATTGTCTTATCAATTGTATTTACGAGTCTGGGCGGGTTAGTAGTGGGCGGCTATGTGAGTCGCACCAGTGGCTCAAATGTGGCTAACGGTGCCGTGAGGCAGCTATTGATTATTATTCTTGCCTCGGTAGTTACGTACGGTGTCGGTCACTTATTTGGTGTGGCTGTTGGTTAAGTTCTATAAAAATACTGCAATTTAATAAATATTTAACAATTGCGTGACATAGTAGAACCATGAGAATTCTAATTATTGAAGATAACCTCTTAAAGTCTAACCCCGTAACAGAAATAGCTGACTTATCGCAAGATTTATGGCAAAAAGAAATTAACGACGTGTTAGAAGTTATTCAAATTCATTGTTGGAGAGCAAAGGCAACGCTGCGTAAGCTTCAATGCCAAACTAAAGATTTTCATAATCTTGTAGATGACATAGAAACAAATATTGCAGAAACGATTGATCAACGACAATTAGTAAATGAATTTATCGCGATGATTTAGTTTGAGCGTTTTGCTGGCTTTCTAGAGGAACAAAGATGGCGATAATTAAGTACAAGAATATCAGCAGACCTGCCGTAAAGAACTCAAGCAGTACAAGGGCGATACGAACTAGAGTAGGGTCGATATTAAAGTATTCGCCAATACCACCGGCAAGACCGGTAAAAACACGGTTAGTGCGACTTCTGTAAAGCTTTTTGCGTGGTCCACTCATTAGATTTTAAACTCCTGTATAGTCCACGGCTGGGTAGTGATGTTGGTCAGTCGAATCCATGAAGGTGAGAGAATAAAGTAACGCTCATCTGGATGGTCTTTAAAAAACCGAGCGCGTGGGCTATTGGCAAAATAATCTGGACAGGTTGCTTCGGCGTCTGCCTTAGATAATTCGGCTACGGTGCCTTCAATTTGAGCAGTAGCGGTAGGTGCCCAGCCAATAACGGCCGATACAAACTCGCTGCGTTTTAGGTTGCGAGCCTTGCGACTTTTACTAGACGTACCAAATAAAATTTTTAGATCGTCGGTTACGCCGCAACCAACTACTGCGCTTTGCGGAGTGTCGTTGGGGCTAGTAGTGGAAATAACCATTAACTGATTTGCTGCTAGAACGTCGTGGATTGTTTGCTTATCGCTAGGATTCATCTAGCTATAATACCAAGAATATCTATTCTTCGTCACCAAGGTCGGCAATTTGCTGTGCAATATACGCAGCCAGATCAATTCTGCCGGACCGAATAGCTTCTTCACGAGCTGTAATTAACAGAAGGTGTGTATCACGAGGGTTTAAAAGCTCATTTGCTTCATTAACAATATCTAGAATTTCATCTACAGAGGCTATGTACGGTTCTGTTGGAATTTCTTCAGGAGTGTCTGACTCTTCTATGTTTTTAGCTGGTTCGTCGATAGTTAAGTCTAAGGGCTCTTCTCGGTCACGGCTAATTACTTCTGCAACGGTAGAAGCAAATATAATATTTCCGGCAGCAATAGCGTTTTCGCGAGTTTCGACTAATTTCTGTTGACGGATCTCTTGGTCTGGTTGGGTCAATGCGTTTACAAAGCTGGCGTTTAGTATCACTCGCTTTGCCATGCTTTCGATCATTTCTTCACGAGAATCGGCTGCATACGGGCTAAAGCCTTCACGGGCATCAAGAATGCTTAATGCTGCTTGACCAACAATGGCCTCTTTCACGCGTGTATCTATTTCAGCCTCTTCGATGTGGTGAAGATTTGGTTCGGCTTGATCGGCGCCGATCTGAAAATCTACGATCTGTTCAATCAGTTGCTGGGCATTCGGCTCAAGTTCGGCAGTATAGCCAAAATGGTCAGAATTCATAAATATATTATAACAAAAAATAACAATAATGTCAATGTTGAACTAAAAAAGATCTCCGTAGAGATCTTAATAATTTTGGGGCGAGTGATGGGTTTCGAACCCACGGCCTTCGGAACCACAACCCGACGCTCTAACCAACTGA
>JALQXV010000030.1 GCA_023263015.1 Candidatus Saccharimonadia bacterium | reverse complement strand
GGCGCTCAAGAAAGCTGAGAGGTTAATACTAATTAGGTTACAAACCGAGGTGTTGTCTTTGTCTTGCGGCAAGGTAATTTCGGTACACAAGTTAGAGTGGTGAATTGTACCGGTATTGTTATTAAGCGCACGCACGTTGATCGTGTCTTTCCATGTTAGCCATGGGTGAGAAGTAGCCTGCAAGATTGTCAAAATTTGGTGGTACTGCTCTTGAGCAGGGATTTTGGCAAAGTCGCGCATTTTACCGGCTTCGGCTAGCTTAACGTACTCGTTGTAGCGCTTACTAAAGGCCTCACCGTATAGTTCGGTTAGGTCAGCGGTTTCAGCTGGGTCAAACATGTACCAATCTTCTTTGGCAAGCGCACGGCGCATAAATTCGTCACTAAGGTATACGGCTGTGTTAGCAATACGCGTACGAAGGTACGGATCACCAGAGTTCTGCTTAAGATCAAGGAACTGCGGGAAGTTAATGTGCCAGTTTTCCATGTAAATAGCAGCGGCCCCGGCTTTTTTACCTTTGCGTGAAACAGCAAATAGGGCAGTGTCGAGCATTTTAATAAATGGAATTGGACCAGTTGATTCGGTGTTAGTTGTTTTAACTGGGCTACCAGCGCCGCGAAGTTTAGTTACACCAATACCAATACCGCCGGTACCTTTGGCGATAAACATCGTGTCACGAACGCCTTTGGCAATCGATTCCATGTCATCGTCGATATTAAATAAGAAACAGTTAGAAAGCTGCGGGAAGGCGCCACCGGCGTTAATGCGAGTTGAACCACCAGGCACGTAGCGGAGGGCGCTCATGTGCTCATAAAAGTCGATCGCGCTCGCGGTTGGGTCTTCTTCGTTAAAACTCAGTCCCATAGCAATACGCATATGCGTAAACTGCGGTACTTCGAGTGGTTCGCCGCTGTTTTTCCGAAGGGCATAGCGGTTCTTGTTTGTAACCACCCCAAGATACTTACTTAGCTGGTCACGGCTTGGGTCTAAAACTTCAGCCAATTTATCTAGGTTAAAGACATCACCGTTCATGCGGGTATCTAGTAAGCCGTCTTTAACGCAAGCTGCTAGGTAGTTTTTGAATTTTTCTTCGTGAAGTTTTTTTAGTTCAGCTTCGTCGGTGTAGTCACCAAGAATGCTGGTATATAAGCTTCTAAGTTGGAGGCGGGCTGCAATAACATCGTAGTCCGGATCATCTTTCACATTTTGTACAGTTGTTTGAATTAGAGCTTCGCTCAATTGTTCGGTAGTTATACCGTCAAATATAGTAAGTTGAACCTGACCCGATATTTGAATTACTTTTGCGAGGGCGTCTGGCAAACCTTGGCTTGCTTTAAGTAGCTCTGCGTTTATCTTGTTCGCGTCGAATGGCACGCGACTGCCGTCCCGTTTGACCACTTGAATGTTGGCCATAGTAAATTTACCCTCCTAGTTATTGCGCTAAACTCCCAAAAGCGCACTTTGTATTTTTAATTTTTTGGTTTAAAACCGCTCGTGGCGAGCTGAGATTCCGATCCTCAGTACCATCGGCCCTAGTGCTGGCATACACCACATCTAGCGCTTACGTTTTACTATACAACGCTATTAGTAGTGCCTGTCAATAAATTCGTGTTCTCAAATTTACCACATGTGGCTACGGGTTGTAGAGGAGCAAAACTCTCACTGTTGCGAGGTGTTTAATTATACACTTGTGAGCGAAATAAGGGAATGAGTTTTATGACTAAGGCAAAAGAACAATTGACTTCAGCTCGTCACCATCTTTGTCTTTAATCTTTATTTCATCACCAATGTTAAAAAGGATTGTGGAGCTTTCCTTACCATCTTTATCCGTAATCTTCGTATCCGAGGTCACATAATATCGCTTAGTCCTTTGAGCGTTACCAAGCTCAACCAATTGACGATCACAGTCCGGAGCCGGTCTGTCGGTTACAGCGCAGGTTGAATCTTGTATGCTTTGAAAATTCATTATGGTGTGAGTTTTATTATCAGCTAAGTAGTTTACGAGTACGATAGCCGCGAAGATGGCTGCCACTAAGGCAGACAGTAGCAGTGCAATTGTTTTAAGAGAATTGTTTTTTAGCATTTAAGTTGATTATAGCAGTGGTCATTGGTAAAGCACGACTTAAGAGTCAGAAATCTAACTGCTAGCAGTTGGCATTATTGTTACTGTACACACATTATGGCTCAACAGAAGAAAGTATCGGTAAAAAATAACGCGATCGGTGTTTGTATTGTGTTTGGTGTGGCACTTGGCTCTGCGCTCGGTCTGCTTATAGACAACGCAGCGATTGGTATTGCTGGCGGGATAGTGCTTGGAATTATTGCTGGGGCGGTGACGGAGAAGAAGCGCGTTTAAGCTATGCTCTGATTTGTTATACTCATAAAGAGTCCATTTACAGCTTGAGTTTTATGCTGCGCAGCGTTCGCCGTTCGATTCGGCATTCAAATCTTAATCAGCTACCTAGTAAGTTATTTTATGAAAGTAGGGCCTATGGAAGAAGCAATTCTCTCGACAGCTATCTCTGAATTAGTTCTTGGAATGAACAAAACGTTTAAGGTAAGAACGCTGCTTAGCATAGGGTTCAATACAGGCTAGTCACTAAAACTAGATGTATTCGTAGATATTCGCTTGCCAATCTTTATGATCGTAATATATCGACCAACTTTCGTCTTCTTCCGAAAGACTCGTATATTTCCTAACATTTGTAACAAGTTCATCAAAGTCATAATCATCCATCTCTAAGTCGCATACCCCGCACTGCAACCATTCACTTCCCGTTACACCGTCATAGTCGACATCGACAGACCCCATGTAATGCAGAGATAAGTTATAACAACTTGGGCATCTCATAAGCTCGGGTGTAACAAGGAACACATCACCCCCAAAACTTACCGTGGTGCCCTTAAGCGATTCTCTTTCATCTTTTGTTAGCCGCTTGTACTCATTGCGATGGTGTTCTATCTTCTGATCCAGTCTATTGCTATGCACTAGTTTAAGCTTCGTAAGCTTTTCTTCAAGCGATATTCTATCTTTATCCCTAAGTTCAATACCAAGAACTGCCTTGAAAATATCCGCATGTTTCACGAACAGATCAATAAGGTCGATATGAGAAACAAGCTGATCAATCTTGTGTCGTGGGTCGTGGACAACTTTATTCCTGCCGTCTTTAAGCGAGGTAATTAATTGTAATGCTGTCTTTGGCAGGGCGGATAGCTCTTCGGCTCTAAGTAGAAGTACCCCCAAGTCATCGTAATGGGCGTCAGGACTGTCTTCTGGCCCCATCTTAATAAGATATGCCATATTTTTGTGCTCCGTTTGAAGCCTAGATAGCTTATAGGGTAGAAGTTCATTCTCCTTGCGAAGCGTTTCCTTCACAAGATACTCTGCAAGAATGAGGCTCATTACTACGCATATTTCGATGTCATATACATCGCCATTTTTGAGGTCACTAATGATCTTGCCGTGAATGCGATTTACTAGCTTAGTATCGTCAGCGTAATAATTCATTAACAGTATTATATGTCAGACTGGCTGAATTTAATGAATGAGAGCAAGGTGTTAATCGTTACTATGGCTGTGGGTAAGCCCGATTGCTGTAACGCAAATATGTTGGGCGCTTGGCCCACTCTTTAACAAAGTGCTTGCTTTTAATTGGCAGGGGTTAGTGGTCGCACTACTGAAGCTTCGATCATGAAAATATTTCGCAAATTCAAGAAGCACTTATGCTTGCAACAGTATCTTAGCCGTAAGATAATCCAAGTATGAAAAAGGATGAATCTGCTTCAACAAATAAACAGCCTGATCAAAAAAATCAGGTAACCGAGGAACAAAGCCAGTCCCAACCACAATTACTTCAATTTGAAATTCCCGTCCAGCAACCAGTCCAAAGTCAGCCTAATGTTATTCAGCTACAAGGTCCACCTCAAGAAGGTGGAGCACCTCAACAGATTTTAATCCAGAACCCTCAGCAGCAACAAGTATCAGTAGAGCAGCCGTTGCCTAATGTAGTAAATCTAATAAAAGTCATTGATGATTCAACATTAGAAGGAAATAGATCAGAATCTCAGGTTTCCTCACAGATTATACTGATTGCCTCTGCAGTTATTGCAATACTGGGTGTTTTTGCACTTAACTCCGAAGATGGCAGCCCTAGGCAGTTCAGCTGGCAAATAGGGTCCTTACTTGTAATAGCAGTCATAGCTTTAGGCATGGCGTTAGCTTCGGGTATTATGCATTTCGTACTAGAACGGCGTTTTTGGTACGAAAACCGTCAAAGAGGAATGGATGCTGTAGGTATTATATCTGCAATAGGAAATCCAACTGATAGGAATAATGCTGCCGCAGCGGCATCGAATCAATTGAAGCCAGGGTCCAACCGTACAGCGTTCTATCTACAAGTGCTAAGTTTTTTTATTGGTGTTATCGCACTTCTAATACTGGTCGTATCTGAGGTGATCAGCAAAGTTAATTAATAAAAAAGACATTCGAAGAAGCCTTTAGCCATAGTGCTTGTGCTTGGCAGGGGCACACAGAATCGAACCAACGCAGCAAGCCCTTAGACTAAACTACTATAATCGCCGGAATATAGCGCCTGCGCGCATATAATTCGCGGGCATGCTCGGAATACATTCCTGCGCGTGCCCTAAATTATTGAACCGCCGCTTCGCGGTATCGGTTCAAGGGTTCGATCACATGACCAACTAAAAAACCTCACAAATGTGTGAGGTTTTTTAGTTGGTACCGCGAGCCGGACTTGAACCGGCACGGGCTAATGCCCACAAGATTTTGAGTCTAGCGTGTCTACCAATTCCACCACCGCGGCTCATACCAATCTTTAAATTGTTGACATAAAATGTTATAATATACTTATAGCACCTGTCATAGACTGATCAATTGTACTATAATCAGTTAGGTAATACTACTCCTAAGGCGTGGGCGAACATGGACGAAGATAAACAACGCGAACTCGAAGAAGTGAAACAGCAACAAGACTCAGCTGCTGACTTAGTGCGTTCCAAGCTCAGTAATCTGTACGGGGCCGAGCCTGACGCGTCTGATGAAATCGCCGAAGTCGAGCATATGCCTAAACAAGCTCATTTGTCTAAGCACCAGAAATACATGAAAAACCTGAATGACTCAGGCAAGAGTTTAGCCGAAATTCAAACCGAGTGGCACGAATACTACACAAACTTGCCAGATGACGAAAAGCACGAAGTGTGGCAAGAGTTCTACCAAGAACACAGCCGTATTAAAGAAGAGCCTAAACCTGAGCCAGTTGCGGAACCTGAACCAGAGCCAGAAGCGCTCAAACCGGTAGCTCACCCTGTGATTCCAATTAGTAATAACACAGCGGCACTTGCTAAAAAGAAGCGCAAGCGAAAAATGCCAGCTAACTTTGATACGCAAACTGTGTCGGATATTCGTGGTCATTTATTACAGCAGGTTCAGGACAGGGCAGAGGTTACTAAAAACCCGCACGTCCGTTCACTGGCATTTGGCTTAACCATGGGCGCGCTGACTATATTTGTGATGTTGTTCGGTTTCTTTAATGAACGCTTTATAACACCGTTTATTCGCCCAAACAGTAACGTGAGCGCCACGCCAATTATTGTTGACCCTGATGCTACTGGCCCAGTTGGCCCCGAAGCCAAAATTATTATTCCTAAAATTAACGTTGAAGCACCGGTAGTTTACGACGTGCCAACCATTGAAGAAGCCGATGTTCAAAAGGGGTTAGAGAACGGTGTTGTACACTACGTTACCACACCAAACCCAGGCGAAAAG
>JALQXV010000108.1 GCA_023263015.1 Candidatus Saccharimonadia bacterium | reverse complement strand
AGATGACATAGTTGTCCATGTTTCGGCATTCTGCATAGCGCCTTGGTAGCTGCCCTGCTTTTCGTCAATTTCAGTAATAAGTCCTTTACCATCCATAGCCATAGTAACGCCACCATCGGCTCCAACAGTAGGGCTGTAGTGTTTGAACTGACGGTTTTCATTCTGTTTTGCAAAACCAGCACCCTTCCAAACGCCAACTGCTTGTTCTTGTGTAAGCCCCATTTCTTGGGCGCCACTCTGGAAGCTTGTTAACAAGTGATCTTGTTGTTCTTGTGTAATAGCCTTGCCCATTTCATAGGTAAGAGCCTGCTGGTAAGCTGCAGAGTTCTTCTTACCAAACTTCTTAACTGCTTGGTCATGGTAGCTCTTGTCTACCCATGCGCCACCGGCAGTTCGGATTTCAGTTTGACCCGTATCTGCGTTCACTCGAGTATCATCTTTGCGTCCAGACCAAGAGTAAGCGCGCCACAGTGCATCATCACCAAAGCCGGTTGAATTGTCCTTTTCTTTGCCCATACGCTCGTTAAGGGCTGATTCTTGGGCAAAAATATCGCCAGTGTAGCCATGCGCACCGCTTTGCAAGAAGCTACCGTATCGACGGGTAAGCGCATTACGGCGACCCTGTCGTGCAGACAAGCTCTGGCCACGGCGTGCCAACTGACTTCGTCCAGTGACTTCGCGGTCCTTAAGTTGCTGCTTGTAGTGACCTTGTTGTCGACTGAGCCAGCCACCGTCTTTTTGTGCCTGCTTATAGCCCTTTTGAACTACGCCCACAAGCGTACTCATTAGACCGCCTGCAAACTTGAATGAGAACGGTATTAAAACAAGTGGAAGGAATGCGAATATAAGCCCAAGAATCGCAGCCACCGTACTACTGGTGGTCGTTTGAGTGGTGACAACCGGCATAATGTCGCACATCGCAAAAATCACCGCCAAAATTGGGTAGATAAGTAGCGTTTTTACAAAGAGATCCCACCACTGCTTAAAGTATTTTTCGGTAGTCGGGAGTACAAATAGCGCAAATGCCACCGGTGAAACAACGACTAAGAACACTAGTAAACCTTGTCGAATCGCAATAACGCAAAGGCCAGCCAAGATAATAAAGATTACTGGAATGAGGATCGAGAATATTAAGAACCCACCAATACCACCGCTACCGCCAATCGCTGTACCGATGATCTTAAAAGCAATGGTTTTCAAGATAAGGCCGCCGGCTGCCGTAGCACCCAAGCCTTCGGCAATAGCACCAATACCGCCACCACGAGTTAAGTTAAAGTCAAAATTACCGGCTCCAATAAACGGACCGGTTAACATCGAACCAATACCCTGCCCAATGATGGTTGTTAAGTCGATCATAGCTACACATATATAAATAGAGAGGTTAATCCCAATAACGGCCAATAAAATACGCGGTGCTACCTTGCGGAGTGTATACGCATCCATTTTAGCGACCTCCTCGTAGAATTCCGTAAACAAGTAGTAGCATTGAGCCTACTAGGATTATGTTGGCAATTGTTCTAAAGCCTTGCCATGTTCGGTAGCTCGGATCACCAGGGTCGGTTGAAACTGGAATATTCTTGAGCATTGGTTCTATAAGATCATTAAAAATAAAGTCCGATAAGTCGGCTATACCCTCGATTATGGGGCACATAATCCATGCAAGTGGGCTTGAAAAGTTGGCATCGCAGTCAGCATTATCATCGGCGTTATTTGAACTAGAATTACCACTTGAGCCTCCCTTGTTAGCACCTGCTATAAGGGATTCAACAGCTTTTCTGTCTTCATCTGTAGCGCTCGAATAGTAGTTTGAGATCTTAATCTTATCTTCTCCAACAGGATTTGGCCGACATGAGGCCGGATCCATTTTATCGATGTCATCATCAAGGTGTTTAGCTCCGTCGTTCTCGTTAAGATCTTTAATCTTCTCTTCTTTACGTGGCGTTGGTGCTTTACCGCTACCATTAGACTTTTCAGGGGTAATCTTTACAATTTTGCTTGCGCCCACGCCGTTATCGTTGTGGGTTTCGTTATTAAAGAGTTCGTTGCCATCCTCAATAAATAAACCGATATTGTAGGTTACTCTGTAGTAGCCAGCAGGATCCTTTGGATCATTAAATGTAATCTTACCTTTGCTGTCGCAGTAGTAGAACTTGGTGAAGAACTGTTCATTATTATCGTCTCCATCGCCAGTTCCGTGGTTGCTGAGGTTATAGTTGGTATCTAAGTTATACTCTAAGCGCTGCGGGCCATCTTTAAACAGGTCGCCTCCGTAAGCCAGAATCGACACTTTGGTGTTATTCGGGTCTTTAAACTCATCAGAACCGCTTTTGTCATAGGTTTTTTTAATGGCGCTCTTACTAGCGTCATCGTCAGGATAGTAAAGAATGTAACGCTCACCTTGGGCGCTGACGCTTGGGGCTGGAATTATTGATATTGCGATGGACAAACAAAAAGATAGCAGGACAGTGACTAGGACAGACCTAGTCATCAAACCACTAACTCGAGAAATTGTTTTTTGCATAATTTTCGCTTTTGGAGACTGTGAGACAACAATCATTATATTATCAAACATTGCATTTTAAAATAAGAACCCACGGACATAGGCTTAAAATTTGATAATTACCCACTTAGTATGCATAATATAGAATTAAGTAAGAACGTATACGAATCGTGAAACTAAAATCTTTTATCAAATACAAATACATTGCTGTTTTCGTGGCCACATTCTTTATGGCATTTGGTCTCTTTGGTGCTAATGTCTCAGCGGCCACCCCAGACGAGCTTTGTAAAGACAAAATCCGAGTCCAAGCTTGTAAGGACGCGCTAAAAGATAGTTGCGACAAAAAGCGTGGCGATGAAAAGAATAAATGCTACGAAGACCGAGCCAACGACTTTAAGTCCCCTGCTGGTGCTGCCCCATCCGGTTCTACTAAAGCCAAGGCTGCCGGCCGCTGCGGTAACGAAAAAACAAAAGACTCAGTAGAGACTAAATTTAACTTTGGCTGCTTGGGTAATGATGGTCCTGAAGATATGACGGCAATCGAAGATGTTGCCTATGCAATCATCCGTTTCTTGTCATACGGAGTTGGCTTGGCGGTTGTACTAGCAATTGTTCTGGCTGGTATACAGTACTCTGCTTCCGAAGGTAACCCAGAAGCAACGCAAAAGGCTAAGAGCAAAATCCAAAACGCCATTATTGCGCTCTTTATATATCTGTTCTCGTTCTCACTTCTCCAGTTCTTAGTACCAGGCGGTGTATTCGCTGGCACATTTGTCGATCCGTCGTACTTAATACTTATAAAGGGGTCTTCTGGTGCTTAACTTTATCGCTAACTCCGCATTTGTGCAGTTCTTCGCCCAGGCTGGTGGAGCAACCTGTAAAAATAACAGCTTCTTTGGCTTGCCCAGCTGGCATAAGTATTTGCCGGTTACCGGAGAGTCAGGCAATCCGTGCGCTAAAAAGTTAGCGAGCCTTAACGATGTTTGGCTTATCGTATTAGCACTAACAGACCTGCTTTTCAGGATCGCTATTATTGTTGCTATCGCTTTTGTCATTATTGGCGGAATTAAATTTGTTACCTCTCAGGGCAATCCAGACAAAACTTCGCAGGCTAAAAACACGGTTGTTGATGCCTTGATCGGTCTTGTTATCGCAGTCATCGCCGCTGCCGTGGTTGGCTTTATCGCAGCGAGGTTTAAGGGATGAGCTTTCTAAATATAGTTGCTCAGACAGTACAACGCAAAAACTGTGCTACCGGTGATACAGCAAAAGAATGTATTACTAATTTCCCTAAAGTTGATGCTGGAGAAGAGCAACTTAGAACAGGACTCAATGTTCTATTTGCTATAATTGGCGCGATTGCGGTCGTAATGATTATTCTAGCTGCCATCACTCTTGCAAATAGCGAAGGCAACCCTGAAAAAATTTCTGGTGCCAAAAGGACTATTATATTTGCTGCCATCGGTCTTGTAATTTCATTAAGTGCTCAAGCGCTCGTATTTGTGCTTCTGGGGAGACTATAAAGATGTTAAAGTCATTAGCTTCTGTTATCGTTGGAGCTTTAATCCTTATGGCCGTACCAGCTACAGTTTATGCAGCCGATCAGGTTGATATCTTTAACAACCCTGCAGTTTGCCAAAACGGCGAAGGCAAAGACGCTGCCGTTTGCAAAAACTACAATTCAAAAGATAATTCACCTAAAAATACCAACCCTATCATTGGTTCAAAGGGTATTTTGACTACGCTTATCAATATTCTGTCGTTGATAGTCGGTATTATTGCGGTTATCGCTATTGTGCTCGCCGGCTTTAAATATGTCACATCCGGAACCAACCCCCAAGATGTTAACAGTGCCCGTGAGCGAGTTATTTATGCAGTAATCGCACTGGCGATAGCCGCCTCCGCGCAAGTAATAGTTAGAGTTGTTCTGGAAAGGATCGTAGCCTAATGAAAAAATTTAGATTAATTATAGCCAGCTTAGTAATGGCTGCTGGGCTTTGTGTAGTTGCTCTACCGCAAGCCTCATTAGCTCAAGGAGCGTTTGATGAGGTAAAGCGTGAAGCATGTCGTGGTGCCGATACTTCATCCGGCACGAAAGACTGTGACAAGTCCGCCTCGAATACTCTTAGTAGGACACTCCAAAATATTGTTAATATCCTGACGATCATTGTTGGTATTGCGGCCGTGATCATTATCATTGTTAATGGTCTACGCTTTGTAACGGCTAACGGTGATTCTGGCAATATAGCCAATGCGCGTAACGGTATTATTTATGCCCTCGTTGGTATCGCTATTGCCGCGGTTGCCCAAGCTGTCGTAAGATTCGTAATAAATAAGGTATAAAAGGAATATGAAAAACATACTAAAAAAATTTGCAGCAACAGTGATACCGGTGCTGATTCTGTCATTCGCGGCAGTTTCAGTCATTACTCCCCCGTCGGTTTCGGCTCAAAAAGAAGAATTATGTGGTGGCGCTAGCTTGAGCCTTAGTACAGATAGCTGTAGTAGCCCCTGTACTGAGCGTAAGGCTGATGGATCGTGCGCTAAACACGATACAAATTACAATGCAGAGAGTCGTTTAAACAAATTAATTAAATCAATCGTCGACATTCTTTCAGTGATTATCGGTATCATCGCAGTAATCTTTGTTATCATCGGTGGCTTTAAGTTTATTACATCTGGTGGTGACTCAGGTAAAGTTGCTTCTGCTCGTAGCACAGTTATCTACGCGATAGTCGGACTAATTGTGGTTGCGCTCGCTCAGGTATTAGTACGATTTGTGCTAAATAAAGTTGCCTAAGTAGCAGTTTGCAAATAGTTATATAAATATGGTATAAATCAATAGAATTAACGAAAGGTATTACCTACAATGCTTAAAAAAATTAAAACAAACCTACTGTCGTTTTCAGTATTAACATTGCTTGCAGTGTTTGGCTTTAGCGGCGTTGCACTCGCACAAAGTCCAGACCCACAGAAAGCACTTTGTAATGGTGCGGAAAAGCTGCAAATTTCAGCTACTCCAACTGGTGACTGTGCTACTTCTGCAGCTGGCACTGAAGATAAGGTTAACTCCTTAATCACGCAAATTATTAACATCTTCTCAGTTATTGTCGGTATCATCGCTGTGATCATGATCATCTGGGGTGGTCTTAAGTACATCACATCTGGTGGTGACTCAGGTAACGTTACAGGTGCAAAGAATACAATTCTGTACGCAATCATCGGTCTTATCATCGTTGCTCTTGCGCAGTTCATCGTACGTTTCGTACTTTCAAAAGCTACTTCTACTACCTAGAAGTTTGCTCCAATATAAAAAAGACCTCCGTGATGGAGGTCTTTTTAGTTGCAATGAGTTTCTCTAAAGAACCTGGATCTTCTTTACTGTGTCTTGCTTTACTTTTGTGAAGCCTACGGTAAGAACACCGTCTTTTAGAACTGCTTCGATTTCATCTTCCTTGACAGGCACTGGTAGTGCAATGCTTCGGCTAAATTCACCCCAATAACATTCTTGTACGAAGTAGTTTTCTACGTCTTCTTCGTTCCCTGCGCTAAGTGTGCCGCGGATGCTAAGTGTATTGTCTGAAATAGTTACTTCAAGGTCGTGCTTGTTAACGCCGGCTGTACGAGCCTTTACTACAAGCTTTTCCTTAGTTTCGTATACATCAACAGCGAGCTGTCCTGGAACTACATCTTCTTCGTCCCATTCGTCAGCAGGTGCTGCTTGTTGTTGATCTTGTTGTAGCTGCGTAGGATCTGCTACGGCAGGTTGATCTTGATCGGTTGTTGCAAAGTCGTCGTCACCCAAAAAAGCTGCGGTAAGCTCGTCTTCCATCAAAAGATCTTCATCGCGATTTCGTCGCGCCATTCTGGTACCCTCCAGGTTGTTTTGTTAGATTGTTTTAGAGATGAGTCTTATGCTCATTGCATTTTTATCTTATAAACAGTATAACTTATCAACTCCCTTGCGCAACCTGCTACGTCACTTATTTACAACACAATAATTACTACAGTTAAGACAGATTTCATTTAGCTTAACTAGGCTAAACGTATGTTTATGCTTGAATTCCTTGTTTCCACCTTAGCACCCCATATCTGTGTAGTATGCCGCAAAGAAGGTGCTCCTATCTGTTACGACTGTATTGTTGCCCATTGCTCATACGATACCGCTTATTGTTATTGTTGTAGCAATAGTAACGCTACGCACGGAATCTGTGCCAACTGCCGTACCAAAAACCCCCTAGACAGAGTTTTTAGTGGCGTAACTTACGGCAATGTAGCGCTAAAACTTGTCAGAGGCCTAAAGTTTGAGCGCAATAAGGCTATGGCGAGCTGCTTAGCAAGCTGGATTCTAGCAAATTTTTCACTGCCAACAGGGGTGGTAGTTACGCACGTGCCTACTGCAAATAGCCGTGTGCGTTTGCGTGGCTACGACCAAGCAAAGCTAATCGCCCAATGTTTGGCTAAACAAGCAGGGTTACCATACAAGGAACTGCTTTCTAGGCGCTCCAAAACGCGTCAGGTTGGCTCTAACCGAGCAGACAGGTTCTTGCAGCTAAACAACGCCTTTGGCATACTGCAGCCTCGCTATGTGGCTCATAGGCAAATTTTAATTGTTGATGACGTCGTAACTACTGGTGCAACACTCGAGCAAGCGGCTATTACGCTCAAATTAGCAGGCGCACACAAAGTAACGGCAGCAACTTTTGCGCATCAACCTAAGTAAGGGTCTATTTTTTAGGTGGCAGAGGTATTAAGATTGAGGTGCGTTTTTTGTATGCTTGGAATTGCTTATTTGTGGCGTATTTCTTTTCGAGCAGGGGCACTCCAGATATCTTGACGATAAAGAATGTAATCAAGGCACTGCCCAACAGTGACCACCATGCGCCGAGGCTAGCCGCCACAATACCGGCTCCCCACCACGCAGTGATTTCTCCAAAGTAATTCGGGTGCCGACTATATTTCCAGAGTCCAGATTGAATAACTTCACCTTTCTTCTTGGTTTTAATAAATTTTCGAAGTTGGTAATCGCCGACTGACTCAAAAATAATTCCAAATCCCCAGACGACAAAACCTACGATTGCTAATGCGTTAATTCGTGCAGGTGAGGTCGACATAATTGCTATAACTGGCGCGCTAATCAGTACAATCAGTAAGCCTTGAAGCATGAAGATATTAAAGAAAGATTTAACGGCTGCTCGGCTTCCCCATTTTTCACGTAGTGCTACATAACGACCATCTTCTGGCTTACCGATGTTACGAGAAGTGATATGAATGGTGAGTCGGAGCCCCCATGTAGCCACAAAGCCGAGTGTTAAGTAGTGAATTAACTCGAGGTAGGGTTGCAGTAAAATACCTAGGACCGCAACATATATAAAGCCTAGTCCCCACGCGCTATCAACAATATCTAGACGCTTAAAGTACTGAGAGATACCGTACCAGAGCGACATAAAGAAAAATACGCCCACTGCGACGCTGCCTGCAACCAGCCATAAACTAGGATTAGTTAAACTACAGATCATCGGACTTGAGGTAAGGCTATTAAAATTAATGTAAGAAGCGCGGCCCAAATTGTAGCTTGAGAGTTGAGTTGTTTGGCACGTTTTTTATCTTTCGCTAAAGCGTCTTGATTAGTCACTTTCCGTGATTCAGTACTACCTTCGGTTGCGTTTTCCTCGCCAGATTTGCCGTACATTACGCAAAAGCGGTTTTTTACTTGAAGATAATTCAAAATAGCAATAAACGCAGGTATAAAGACAATAACTCGTACATGGATAGGCGCTTTTAAGGCAAAAATTGCCACTATGGATACAACTGTTATTACAAAAAAGAGGCGAAAAGCGTTTCTGCGGTAGGCGATTTCGGCAAAATTGATGTTACAAGTTCCAGGAATATACTCAGTCGTTGGTTGTTTGGACATATCCGAAGTATAGCATTCTCA
>JALQXV010000112.1 GCA_023263015.1 Candidatus Saccharimonadia bacterium | reverse complement strand
GGCTTAAGCCAGTTCGGTAAAGAATACCTTCGGTGGTAGTGGTTTTACCAGCGTCGATATGAGCAATAATGCCGATGTTACGTAGTTTATCAATTGGAGTTGCTTTGGCCATTTGGTTCCTTAATTATGCTTAGTCAGTTTTTGCGAACGCACGAAATAGAATCACACGCACAGTTAGTGTTATTTTACCATATCTGTTATGTCTCTGGCAATTATGCTTACTAAAGCCGAGAACTGTTACGGTTGCTGTTCTGGTGCATATTGCGCATGCAGCATAGCAACTGCGCCACAATGTCTACCAACCGGTGAAGTGCAGTTGTTAACGGCAGACCTGATACTACCTTGCCGTTCGATGGCATCGTTTGGGACGATCATTGTAGTACGGCGCTCTCCGTTTTGATCGTATACGTCTACCGGAGTGGACGAAGCAGATTTGAAAACGTTCTGAAAGAAAGCTCGCATAGAACTGGGCATTCGCATTTCAAGAATGTGCGGATAACTTTCTTCCGTAAACTTACGGGCGTGAGGGCAGCCTTCGCAAAAATTAATTGCCGGCATTGCCTGCCTCGATATCCGCTTGGAGTATTGGACGTAGGGTCTTTCGGTGTGACTTTTTAACCTTAGCAGGCGAGATTGCGGGACACTTTACTGCCGTTCGCCCAAGTCGGCCGCTAGTAACTGTAGGCTTGGTGCATTTTCTAATTCGTTCAATTTGAGCATCAGTTGCTACTTCACTATCTGCATCGAGTTCCGGCCAGTACTCTATTGCCTCTCCACCTTTATCTCCTGATGTGTCAAATGGCATTTCCATTAATTCACTAGTGTTACCGTCGGCATCAAATACTACGCCACTAGCTCCTACTCGGTATAGACCGACCCTGTAACGCTTTGCAGCAATGCCTTCCAGTTCGGAAACGGCATCACCTCTAAATGGACAGTCTTCGCAAAAGTAAGCTGGAATTGGTGCTTGTTCGGGTTGAGATTGGTCAATCATAATTTATTTAGTATGAGCGGTAAGCGCATTAACAGCGAATTCTTGAATTGAATCAGGGTTCGCATCAAAACCTTCTGGCAACAAAAACGGTACGATTTCATCTGGTTTAGCAATTGTACCTGTGTCAATCGGATGGTCTTCTGGAAAAATAGCTACGTTCAATTCCCCTTCTTTATGTTTAACTTCAACTTCTGTAGGGGGCATAGTTCCACCACACCATAGCTGGAGGGTTTCACGAGTTAACAAATGATGGGCTTGATGACTTATCTCGTACATATCTATATATTTTATCATATTTATACATTTTATACAAGCAAAACACCCCTACTAGAGGGGTGTTAATTACATAAACGAGGTCGTTATTAGTAACGAGCAAAGTGTGCGAAGGCACGGTTTGCTTCAGCCATTTTGTGCGTATCTTCACGCTTATTAACAGCTGTACCGGTGTTGTTGTAAGCATCCATGAGTTCAAGCGAAAGACGCTTTTCCATGCTCATGCCTTTACGTGAACGAGCAGCTTGCACAAACCACATCATTGTAAGGTGGTTTTGGCGCTGACCCTTTACTTCAAAAGGAATCTGGTAGTTTGCACCACCAACACGTCGAGAACGAGTTTCGAGGTGTGGTTGCACATTCTTCATAGCCTGCTCAAAAACATCAAGTGGGTTATCAACTTTGAGTTTTTTAGCAGCATCTTCCATGCCGCCATATACAAGTCGTTCTGCAACTTGCTTTTTACCGTGACGCATAACGCGGTTAATTAGACGTTGAACCTGTACGCTGTCGTAGCGTCGGTCTGGTTGGATATCTCGAACGAGAGAAGCGGTTTTCTTACGTGGCATTACTTGCTCTCCTTCTTAGCACCGTACTTAGAACGGCCCTGCTTGCGGTTTTGTACACCCTGAAGGTCGAGGTTGCCACGAACGATGTGGTAACGCACACCCGGAAGGTCTTTTACACGTCCACCACGTACTAGTACAGCTGCGTGCTCTTGTAGGTTGTGGCCTTCGCCGCCAATGTACGCCCATACTTCAAAACCGTTGCTAAGACGCACACGTGCAACCTTACGCAAAGCTGAGTTAGGCTTTTTAGGAGTTTTGGTAGTTACCTTAACACAAACACCACGCTTAAACGGTGAAGCTTTTTCGTAGTTCTTAGTTTTAAGGTTATTAACAACACGCTGCATAGCAGGCGCCTTGCTTTTGGTGGCTTGCTTAACACGAGGCTTGCGAACCAATTGGTTAATAGTTGGCATTGATTCTCCTTAGAATCTGCAATCTACTGCGGCGAGTCTGATGCCATTTGAGTGACTCGGCTCGGATTGCTTAAAGTTGATTACATAATTTTAACAGATAAGCATGATATCTGCAAGATTTGGTCATGCTTACCAAAATCACTATGTAAACTGGAGCTTCATTAAATATTAATTAACTCGCAGTTTACACGTAATTTTGGACTAACGAATCCCTTAGGCTTCGACGAGTTCTTCTTCGAGGAGCTCTTCGTCTTCAGCTTGGAAGCCGGTACCGACAGGGATACGACGACCAAGGATAACGTTTTCCTTAAGACCGTACAAGTTATCTACCTTGCCGCTGGTTGCAGCTGCGATAAGAACACGAGTCGTGTCTTGGAATGACGCGGCTGACAAGAATGAGTCAGTACTTAGGCTGGCTTTAGTGATACCAAGTAGCAGTTGATTGTAAACAGCTGGCTCATTGCCGGCTGCTACAAGCTGCTCGTTGGCTTCGACTACTGCGAGCTTAGATACAACGTCGCCTGTAACGAATTCGCTGTCGCCAGCGTCTTCGATCTGTACACGACTGAACATTTGACGCACGATGATTTCAAGGTGTTTATCGGCAATGTTCTGACCTTGCGAAGCGAAGATTCGAAGAATCTCGTTCATGATGTAGCGCTGAGTTGCTTCTACACCTTGCAAGCGCATTAGGTCGTGTAAGTTTACAGAACCATTGGTTAGTTTTTGTCCAGCAACAACTACGTCACCGTCTTGTACAAGCATTTGCTTGAATGAAGGGATTTCGTACTTAATCGTGCTTTGACCAGCTGGTGTAATAGTAATGAGTTTCTTAGTAAGAGACACTTTACCGGCTACTGGAGCGATTAGAGGATTTTCGCCGCCTTCGCCCGCAGCAACTACGTCACCAACAGCAACTTCGGTGTTGTTAGCAACTTGAACAGTGCGATCACCAATGGTGAGTTCAGCAGTCTTAGCTTCATCGTCTGTGATCTGAACGTGGTATTGATCACCTTCTTCCCAGACAGCAATCTTACCTTGGATGTCGGCAAGATACGCCTTACCCTTTGGAGCGCGAGTTTCAAACAACTCTTCAACACGAGGAAGACCTTGTGTGATGTCGTCTGCAACCGCAGCACCACCAGAGTGGAAAGTCTTAAGTGTAAGCTGGGTACCTGGCTCACCGATAGACTGAGCAGCAATAACACCGATTGGGTTATGGTCTGCAACGAGTTCACCGGTAGCAGGGTCAAGGCCATAGCTCTTGCGGTTTACACCGCGAACAGCTGTACCGCTTAGTACGCTCATAATCTTTACGCCGTCTAGCTTGTCGTCAGCTTCAATTGCTTCAGCAATTTGCTTAGTGATAAGTTCACCTTGCTTTACGTAGCCCGCAACATCTTCAGCAGCATAGCGACCGTTCAAACGGAAGCTGTATGGAACGCCAATTTCGTCAGCGTCTGCGCGGTACATTGCAAAGCCTGGATCGTTAGCTTCGTCTTCGATAGTAAAGACGTCTTGAGCAACGTCAACTAGACGACGAGTAAGGTAACCTGAGTCGGCTGTTTTAAGCGCAGTGTCAATTAGACCCTTACGCTGACCACGGGTTGAAGTGAAGTACTCTAGTGGGTTTAGACCATCACGGTAGTTGCTCTTAATTGGCAACTCCATAGCGCGACCGGTAGCGTCAGACAGAATACCAACAGAACCGATAACCTGCTTAACCTGCACGATCGAACCACGAGCACCAGATACAACTGCCATAGACATAGCGTTGTCTTCGCCAGCAAACTGATCAGCAAGTGCTTTTTGAATCTTGGTATCGGCACTAGTCCATGTTTCGATGGTCAAACGGTAACGTTCATCATCGGTGATAAAACCTTGGTCGTATTGATCAGAGATAGCAGCTGCGCGCTCTTCACCTGATTCAAGAATGTCATCAAGGTTTGTGATGTCGATGAAGTCGCTCATACCCATAGAAACACCTGATTGTGTCGCACTATCGAAGCCAAGTGTCTTCAGTTCGTCGGCAATTTCGGCACTAACGGACTGACCGTACATTTGGTATACAAGCGCCATTACGCTGGCAAGCTTCTTTTTGGTCATAGCTTCGTCTTGGAATGGGAAGTCGCTTGGGAAGATTTCGTTAAATAAGAAACG
>JALQXV010000079.1 GCA_023263015.1 Candidatus Saccharimonadia bacterium | reverse complement strand
GGCTTAATTTAAAGGGCGTCTTTTGACCAGGTTTATACGGAACCGAACGCTCTCTCCAGTAGTTATTTGCCATCACTCCATTGTAACAGCTTGCTCGTGACCGTACGTGTAGTTTAAGTATGTAAAATCCAGTTTAATATTTATTTCATTAAACTGAATTTTACATCTTTATTGCAGCAGTTTGCTGCCAGCAATAATCGCAGCAGTTTCAGCACGCAACGTAAAATCACTGATCGCTAGATGGTGCAATTCATACGATTTAAACATCTGCTTCTCAGTATCACTCCAGCCACCCTCTGGTCCAATAAATAATCCGATTGGTTTGTTGGCCGTAGGCATTACTGCGCCTTCACCCTGCTCGCAGATATAGAAGTCAAGCTTGTCGGAATATTCGGTCAGCGCCGTTTGTAAGTGTAACGGCTCTCGGACAACGGGGATATTAGATCGGCCGCACTGCTCGCTGGCTTCGCGAACAATTTTAATAGCTCGGTCGTGGTTAAAGTTGTCACGCACAGAGCGATCGGTTAACAGTGGGACAAAATTGGAAACACCGAGTTCGGTGCACTTTTGAAGGACAAAGTCATTATTATCTTTTTTGAGTAAGCTCCAAAATAAGTAAACGTGTTTGCTTGGTAACTGCCGTTTTAGCTCGGTTACCATTTGCAAATGTGCCTCGTCCTTCTTTAATTCAGTAATAGTATACAAACGATCGGTTTGTTCGCCGTCAAACAAAACAACCTGCTGGCCAGTCCTAAAACGGAGCACCTTATTCCACTGCCACAGCATTGCTTGATCGTGCAGCCAAAAATCTTTTTTAAGCTTTAATTCGTGACCAGTATAAAAGCGATGTACCCTCACGGTCGCAACTCCAATACGGATAGCGCTTCAATATGTGGTGTTCGCGGGAAGAAATTAAAACCGGTTAGCGACGCTATATCATATGACTCTTCTAGCAGCTGTAGATCACGGGCGAACGTACTTGGATTGCAGCTAAGATACACTAATTTTTTGGGCAAAATAGCCAATGTGGCCTCGGTAACTTTAGCGTGCAAACCAGCGCGTGGTGGGTCAAAAATAACTGCTTCGGTTTCATTGCACGGTAAATATTCGGTGGCGTTTTCGCTGGCGGCGTGAATAACTTCGGCACCTTCGCCAGCGTTCAAGCGAGCTTGCGCAACTGAGTGCTGGTCAACTTCTATCAAGCGAGGCGGTTCTTCTGCGACCGTCAAACCAATACTGCCAACTCCGGAATACATGTCAGTTACGCCCATGCCAGCAACAGCAGATTTAATTTCCTGCAGAGCCAGATGATATGCCTCAAGGTTTACTTGAAAGAATGAGTTAACATCGTAGTTAATTGGTACACCCAGAATTTCGTCGACTAATGTAATGTCACCAAACGTGTAGAGTTCACGCGTTAATACGCTAGCAGGACTCTTTGGATTCGAAAAGTATACAGCGACACCTTTGCAAACATCTTTGAGGGCTTCGTAGCGTGGTAGCTGTTCGTTTCTGGTAAAGATAGCTGCCACAACTTCACCCTTTTGACTACAGCGCAGAACAACACTCTTTAAATCGCCAGCTCGAACATTTTGTTCATGTAAAATCTGGCAGATCTTGTTAGCCGTTTCATCAATTTCAGGTCGCGCAATACTACTGCCGCGTACAATCTGCTTTTGATGGGTGCCGCGGTTGAATAGCGCTAAATGTAAGCCGTCTTCATCACCCCAAAACGAGTATTCCATTTTATTGCGGTAGTGCCATTCCCCTGCAGGATACTTAAAATCAGATGCTATTTTACTAACACCAGCTCGCTGCAAAGATTCATTAAGTATCTCGAGCTTGTACTTATTTTCGGCTTCGTAGGTCATCATCTGCCACGGGCTAGTACTTAAATAAAGATCATCTTGTGGTTGCAAACGATCTGGTGATGATTCTAGAATATTTTGAGCAATACCTTCTACGAACGAAGACTTGCTGCGTCGTGTTTCAAATTGAACGCGCTCGCCTGGTAATACATTCCAGACGAGCGCTTTTTTACCTGATTCAAGTGTGCCAATACCTTGGCCACCGTGCACCAGCTTATCAATTACTACCTCAAACTGCTGTGGTTTGAATCGAGCCATATTTATTTAGTGACAAAGGTCAAAACAAGAATAAGGACAACGGCAAACTTAGTTACAAAGTCGATTCGCAAGTATCGTGCTTCGACATCTGCGTAAACACTTTGTGTTTTGCCAGCTAGGTGACGGTACTGATTGAACGCAAAACCAATGAAGCCAAGCAATGTTACACCGGCTACACCGTAAACATATGCTTCAAGAGCTTGTGAGCCGTAAAGAGCAGTTCCAATTAGTGAACCAATGATCGGCAACCATGCAATAGTACCCGTGAACAAGCCTAAGCCATAGGCTAACTTTAGTTTTTCTGGGTTCTTATTATCACGTTCTGCAATCACGCCAAGTAATGTAGTCACTAATAGAAGCGCAAATGTTGCTTTTAATACGAGCACATCGTAAACACCGGTCAGCAAGCCAACGAATTCAATGGTCAGGCCACCTGAAAGACCAAGTGCAAGCCACCTTAGACTTGATACTTCGTTTTTGATGCCTGCTTCGTAGCGAGCTCGTAAGCGAGATGCAAAAAGGATTGAAGCAAGTCCTGACACAACAAGTGCTGCAATTAGCACAAATTCTGGACGAATGTTGAACAGGATTTCGTGAGTTGGATTTAGAACTGTATCAGTCTTGCTAGCGAATTCATCCTTAGTAACAAAACCAAGCCGAGCACCAACTGACGGGATTGAAACTGCCCATGCTACGATTGCTGCGAAGATCAGAGTAGCAGTACCAAAAGCGATGTGCACACTGCGCAAACGATCGAGTGGTCCAAGTGCTACTGGCGCTTTTTTGGCTGATTCTTTAGACACGACTGCTTTAGCTGCCGCTGGTGCTTTTTTGGTTTCAGTTACCTTTTTAGAAGCGGCCGTTTTAGTAGTCTTAGCTGCTTTTACTGCTTTAGCAGGAGCCTTTTTAGCTACCGCTTTTTTGGCTTTGGTTGTTTTTGTTGTTCGAGTAGATTTGGTAGTATTTGCCATGAGTCACACTATAGCATATTGAGCACCCCAGATACTACTCTGTTAGGCTAGCTCCCCGTGTTTGCCATTATCATTGCGGCAGGACCTTCGCCTGGCTGCACGACCACAAAACCTTGTCCGCTAAACAGCATTTGCAAGGCTTCACCGCTGCCTCGCCCAATTAACGAACCGGCTTTAAAGGTAGTCTTAATGTCAACCTTAAGACTAGTCGACCACGCGATGATACAGCCAACATCTACCGCAGTAGGTTGATCAATTTGAAGCACAACTGGCTGGCCCCAGCTTGTAATAGCTGCTTTGCCAGTTCCGCTGAGCGTGGCGTTAAATAGACCCCCAGCCACAAAGCCCATTACACCGCTTTTTATACGATTAATATCCCATGTCAAACTTGATTCAAAAGCCAACAAGTTAGTGCTACTAACAGTTAGTTGATCATTTTGCATGTCTATAATGTGTACTTCAGCGCCATTATCGGCAATAAAAACATCACCCTGCCCAACGCACTTCATAAGCGCCAGATCTTCGCCAGAAATCATCTTTTTAAACATACGACCCATGCCGCCGCCGTGAAACTGGAAGTCTACATTGCCTTGGTACGCTGCCATCGAGCCCTGTTTGGCATATATTTCGCCGTTCAAGTTAACTAACAACATATGAGGATTTTGTAGCACGAACGACTCGTGCTCCTGAGCTGTATTTTCGGTGTGTTGAAATAAGGTACTTTGCATATCGATCTGGCCTCCGTATTAATACACCTTAGTATATAACGATTACCACAATCGCTGTTGTATAATTTTACATATAAACGTAACCATATTGACAAAAATGCATTTTTTTGCTAATGTATATTAACAATCAACAAAAATAAAAAAGTTAGGCAAATATAAAAATGACTCAAACTATTGAACAGCGCGGATACGAATTCGAGCCTGTCAACCGAGCCGCTTCTGCACCAAAATTAGAAGTTATACTTGGTGGCGCTGAGTCACTTGCCTCCCAGTCTCCTGAAGTACAACGCCAAGCCGAAGTTGGCGCTGACATCGTTCGTCTTGTTGCTGGAACCGAATTTGATGCTACTGGCGAACTTGATGCTGCAGCTAAAGAAATTGCTGCCCTAGACAGCATGACTGACCAGCACTTGTACGACGAAGAAACATTCGACTTCCCTATGGAGTCATTAAACGATACTAAAATCGCCGCCTAAAGATAAACTTCTTTAGCGTTAGGAAATGCGTTGTAGCCGTGAGCTGACATGCTCGCACAATACGCGCCCGCCCCACCAATTGCTACGACGTCTCCAACCGACGCCACATTAAGTGTACGGGGCAAAATTCCTTCTGGGTCGCCAGCGGCTGGGGTAAGAATATCGCCACTTTCGCAGTTATGCCCAACCAAAACATAATCTCGTGTTGCCGTAGCCTCATTAAGTATAGTAATCGGGTGTTGAGCGCCGTAAATACTTGGACGTAAGATGTCGTTCATGCCGGTGTTTAGCCGCAAAAAGGTATAACCTTCGGTGCCGGTATCCACGATATCTTCGATATTCGTTAACAATGTACCGGCGTTTGCAACCAAGTATGTACCTGGCTCTATTTCAAGATGAAGCTGCCGACCAGTTACCTCAGCAAAGTTCATTAACTCTTCGTTAAATACCTGTGCAACTTGGTTCATGTCTGTTGTTACTTCGTTGCCCATTCGAGCCACTTTGTAACCACCACCAATATCCAAAGTAGTTACATCTGGTAATTGCTGGGCGACTGCCAAGCTACGTTGAATGGCCTGCCGCCAAATTGCTGGGTCTGCCCCGCTTCCAATATGTGTATGCAAGCGAGTGATCTTTGCTGTGCCAGCTGTTTGCAAAGCCTGTTCAATATATTCATGCCATATACCAAAACTACTTGCCGGGCCACCAACGCTGGTACGGTTATTGTGCCCCGATCCGATGCCTGGATTTACACGGACAGCGAATTCGGTAGCGCCAGCTTGTTTAAGTAATTCAATTTGGCGTAAAGATGTTGCTATCGGCAAAACGCCTGCTTGCAACACTGCTTCGAGCGGGCCATCAATAGTTTGAGCGGATAAACTAATTTTGCGGCCCGCTATTCCCTGATTGAGCAATAACTGCGCTTCGTAGGTTGAACTGGCGTCAAAATGTAAGCCCATTTCATTAAAGAGTTGAATAATCTGCGGATGCGGATTAGCCTTTGCAGCGTATCGAACTGTTAAACCGTACGGTAGCTGCAAATCGAGCATGACTTGAGCTGAAGTGCGTAGCGTATTTGAATCGTAAACAAAAAGTGGCGTACCATGTTGGCTGGCGAGTGATCTAAAATCCATACTGGTATCCTACACTACTTCAACCGTTTCAAGCGATCGGCTAACAACCGTGCCGCGATTTCCAAGCGCTCCAAATGTGTTACACATAATAGTTCGAATAGCCGTGTCCCCTAAAATGCGACAAACTTCGGGGTGCAACAACTCGCAGCCTTGATCCGCAAATCGTAGGGCGCGCTCGTAGGTCATGGCTTCGATTAATTCGGCGTCTGGGTTTATGCGTGGATTATCCGTCATAAAGCCGTCGACATCAGAGCAGTTGTAGTATGTGCCGATCGTGCCAAGAGCACGGGCAATAATTGCACCGGTTATATCTGAGCCACCACGCGGAAAGACATGGATCCGACCAGTTTCGTCAGAGCCATAGAAGCCTGGTACAACGTATCGCTCATCTGGGTCAAGTTGCGCCTGAATAAGTTGGTCGGTTACGCGTGCGTTAAAACTGCCGTCTGGATTGAATCTAATAATTTGAGCAGCGTCGACAAATGTACGATCGGTATGGTGAGCGTAAGTTTGAGCGCTCCAGTACTCGCCAAGGGCTTGGCGTGGGAAGCCTCGCATGCCCCATTCTCGTAGATTAGGCCAAATGCCATCGGTTACTGCTTGTGGCGCACCGATTGCTTGGAATCTTTGTCGAATTGCATTGCGGTCAATAAATTCTTCGTACGGCATCAACATATCGGTTACCTTGGTATGCATACCGTCAGCAGGATTTTTGCCAGGGGCAGACACAACCACGATATTTGGGTCTATTGTTTCGATTTGAGCTGTAACAATATCTGGGTGACAAACTGATGTGCCGCCAAATTTAGCTACTTCTATATATTGTTCGTTCATAACTCAACCATCCTAACTTACTGGGGTTTTTGTTGACTATTTTATCTATAATTGTTACAATTAAATATAAATTGTTATATATGTAACATTATGAAAACAGTGACAGATTTGCTCCGAACGGAGCTCGAAAACGACTTAATCGCCCGTGAAGCAATGCAACGAGGCTATTTAAATCTGCGCGCTTACGCGCGACATGTACGGCCGCAAGTCGAAGCCGCGCGGGGTGAAAAAGTAGATGTTGCGACTATGGCCGTCTCTTTGTCACGAATTGAAAAAGAAACTCAAGAATCGCTAGTACCCCCTTTTAAGATCCATGACCTTACTTTGCAAGCGCCGTTATGGGATATTACGTTCGCCAAGTCCGAAATTAGTAGTACCGAACTAGAAGCGCTGTCAGCCTTGCTTCAAAAAGATACACAAGAGTTTACGGCACTGACGCAAAGTTTCCGAGAAATCACTGTCATTGCACCATCTCGATACAGCGAAGACATTGTTAGCGTAGTGACCGCCGAACCAAAATTTATTCAAACTGACTTGTTTGCAGCTACCGTTC
>JALQXV010000117.1 GCA_023263015.1 Candidatus Saccharimonadia bacterium | reverse complement strand
ATGCATAGCCTTATGGTTGGGTATCAGCCGCAGGGCGCACCACTTCAGCAACTCCGTAATGGCGTACTTATTTCATACGAAGCTGGTGTAACTACGCCGTATGCACTACAAAATGCCGAAGCTCGGGGTACTACTTTTATTGGCCCAGGTGAAAAAGTGTATGCCGGTCAGATTATCGGGCTAAATACCCGCAACGACGATATGGAAATCAATGTTTGCCGTGCTAAGCAATTAACTAACATGCGTAGTAGTGGTAGTGATGGTGTTGTGCAGCTAACTCCGCCGACAATCTTGAGCCTTGAGCAGTGTCTAGACTTTATTGAAAATGACGAACTGTTAGAAGTTACTCCTGAAAATCTGCGTCTCCGTAAACGTGAGCTAGATCCTAATAAACGTAAACGAGCAAAGTAATGTCTGAATACTTAGATTTTTCCAAACGACTTGCCAACCAAGCCGGTGATATTATGCGTCACTATTACATGGGCGGCGACTTAGCGATTGAACTTAAAGATGATCAGAGTCGTGTAACCATCGCCGACAAAGCTGTCAACGACATGGTTATAGAAGAAGTTGCTCAGGCGTATCCTGAACATTCTGTCCGAGGCGAAGAGGCATCCAACCAAGAAGAAGGTGATGAATATGTGTGGGTATGTGACCCAATTGATGGCACATTTCCATACAGTGTTGGTATGGCATTAGGAATGTTTTCGCTAGCACTTGTGCATGACGGTAAACCAATTACCGCTCTCGCATTTGAGCCTATTTCTAATAAGTTGTATACCGCCGAACTAGGGGAGGGCGCTTTTCTTAACGGAAGCCCGATTTCTGTATCGGGTGATGCACTAAAACCTAAAACGCGGGTTGATGTTTGTGATCAGTTTAATAACAAAATTGCGGACTTGCGGGCAACCGGTACGGCGCTATACGAGCAAGACATTAAACTATCGGGCTACCGAAATAGTGTAAATGTCGGAACGCTGGTCGCTGATGGTTCATTGGCTGCTGCGATTACATCAACTAAGCATCCACACGATATTGCGGCTGTTAAACTCATTATCGAAGAAGCTGGCGGTAAGGTTACCGATTTATGGGGCGATGACCAGCGTTACGATGGCTTTATTAAAGGGGCACTGATGTCTAACGGTGTTGTCCATCAAGAGCTTGTGGATATTATTCGTCAAAATACTTGAGCTTATTTTTGATCGTAGTATAGTTAGTATTGGAAGTGTGAGGCTTCCCAAGAACCTGGCTTTTTCAGCCGGGTTCTATTTATTTGTACTTAAGCAATTATTGCAGACACCACTAATTTCAAGATAGTGATTGGTTAGCGTGTAGCCATGCTTGGCAGCCAATTTTTCGATCTCGGACTCAAAGGCGTGATCGTCATGGGTGGCGTGGGTCGCACCGCACTTAGTGCAGGTTATATGGTGGTGGTGCTCGTGAAAGTCATCGCTTAACTCTAGCTTATACTTCCAGCCAATTTGCAATCGAGTAATAATTCCGATTGATTCAAATAGCTCGACAGTTCGGTATACGCTTGTGCGATCGGCCACCGACTTGACGGCTGCTGTTAATTCGGCCATGGTCATTGGTTCGTGGTCACTTTGCAAAAGTGCATTAAATACAGCAGAACGTGGAGTCGTACTGCTTGCTTTAACGGCTTTTAGCTTTGCTTCGTATATCTGCTTTGGATCACGCATATTGCAACAATAATACTAAAATTGCAACAAAATTGCAAAAACATAGATAAGGTTTTACTGTTTGATTATGCTTTTAGTCATTCTCTTCTCGCTACTTGGCGGGCTCCTGTCTCTAATTGGTGGACTATTACTGTTGAGTAAACGAATAAAACCGGCGTTTTTAGTTAAGTATGCTACGCCGTTTGCAGCTGGTGCATTGTTGGCAGCAGTCTTTTTAGACTTGTTGCCCGAAGGAATTGAAGTCTCGAACCCTAATGAAGTCTTATTGGCCGCATTGATTGGCATTCTGCTGTTTTTTGTTGCTGAACGGTTTTTACATTGGTTTCACCATCATCATAACGATGAAGAAAAGCACACCGATCCAGCTGTTGGTCTGATTGTTGTTGGCGATACAGTACATAACGCCCTAGACGGTGTAGCAATTGCTGCCGCATTCTTAGTAAGTGTTCCAACTGGTATAGTGACCACAATCGCAGTTGCAGCCCATGAAATTCCACAGGAAATTGGTGACTTTGGTTTGTTGCTATCAAAAGGTATCAAAAAATCAAAAGTGTTATTAATCAATGCATTGAGTGCGCTAGCAGCAACTGCAGCCGCTGTTATAACGTACTCACTTGGTTCTGATGATAAATTGCCAATCGGCATTCTGCTCGGGTTAAGTGCCGGCTTCTTACTCTACGTTGCTCTAAGTGATATTGTGCCTTCGATTCACGCTAAAGCCGATGCTTCTAAGCTCTTACAAATACAGACAATTGTTTTATTGGTAGGCGTCATCGTGGTCGGGTTCTCTATTAATGCGGCTCATCAATATATTCATGAGAGTCACGAGCATAGTCACGGAACAACCGAGGCGGGTCACCACGACGAGCATGCCGATGAGTCTGACCATTAGCACTAAATAGCGTATACTGTAACTATATGGAAATCGCGATAGCTAGCTTAGTGCTACTCAATATAGTTTTAGTATTTTTAGTTCTTAAAAATAAGTCTCAGCCACCAACAGAAGACACTGCGACTGGTTTAATTAAGCAAGACATTACTGCGCTTTCCGAAAGTGTAACAAAACTAAAAGATAGTTTAGGTACCCAAATTAATGATCGGCTTGATCGTAATAACGAACAGATGCAACAAAGCATGATGGCTCAGTTTAAAGAATCGACCAAGATTGTTCAGGACGTAACACAGCGCCTAACTAAGCTTGACGAGACTAACAAACGAGTGGTTGACGTGGCTGATGAGCTTAAAACCCTACAAAATGTGTTGCAAAACCCCAAGCAACGCGGCGTCTTAGGCGAATACTACTTAAGCCAAGTGCTTGAAAATGTACTACCGCCGGACCGGTTTAGTCTGCAGTATAAGTTTAAAAACGGTGAAATTGTTGATGCTGCCATATTTTTAGATAAAGGTAAGGTTTTGCCAATTGATTCAAAGTTTAGTCTTGAGAACTATAATCGATTGATCGGCGAAAAGGATAAGGCTAAGCGCGAAGCATTGATGACATCATTCCGCAATGACTTAAAGGGGCGTATTGACGAGACTTCTAAATATATTCGGCAAGATGAAAACACTATGGATTTTGCATTCATGTTTATTCCAAGCGAAGCCATTTACTACGATCTACTCATAAATAAAGTCGGTACCAGCGGTTCCGCTCGAGATTTATTAGAATATGCATTTAGGGATAAAAAGGTAATTATTGTTAGCCCAACAAGCTTTATGGCGTACTTGCAGACTGTCTTACAAGGTCTGCGCAGCTTGCAAATTGAAGAGCAAGCCAAAGAGATTCAGTTGCGTGTTGGGCAGCTTGGCACTCACATTGCTAGCTACGAAACGTTCATGCAAAAGCTTGGCAACAGCCTCGGTACAACAGTAAACCACTACAATAACGCTCACAAAGAACTCAAAAAAATTGATAAAGACGTCATTAAAATATCTAAAACAGCGCCTGCAGTTGAGCCACTGATTTTAGATAAGCCTCAATCAGACGAGTAGAGCATACGTGATACTTGACAATGAATTGAGTAGACAATAGGGTTATAACATGAATATTTTTAAGAAGCGTAAAGATAAACAAAAAGAAGCCGATAAGCTCATGGTGCAAAATCGCGACCAAATTGCCAAAGCCCTTGAAGCACTTTTTGCTGAAGGCTATATTGACCGTAAAAAACTATACCTAGAGAATTTTATTCGTGGCTTAGTATTTAGTGCCGGTACGGTAATTGGTGCCACTATCGTAGTTGCATTACTAATCTGGTTCTTGTCATTATTCGACAGCATTCCTTTGGTTGGCCCGTTCTTTGAAAATACCCGCGAAACAATCCAAAAAAGTGAAACTGTACGTTAGTTAACGGAAATTCGTAAAGTCGAGCGGGAAGTCAAAGTCTTGTTGCTTAAGAAGCTGCATGACAGCTTGTAGCTCGTCTTTTTTGGGGCTCGTAACGCGAACTTCTTCCCCCTGGATTTGAGGCTTTACTTTTGGGTAGTGTTCACGAATAGTAGCGCTAATTTTTTTAGCATTTTCGCTACTTAGACCTTTACGAAACGGCACTTCTTTGGTGGTTTTTAAGTTACTAACAGTGTTTTCGTTGGTAACATCGAGGACTTTTTGGCTTTGGTTGCGGGTTGCAAGTTTTTTGCGAACGATGTCTAGAATCGCATCAATGTGATAGTCGTTATCGCCAGTAATCTTAAGACCAGTCTTTTCAGGATTAAGCCAGTCAAGGTCGGCTTGAGTGCCTTTTAGATCATAGCGACTGCCAAGTTCCTTCTTAGCTTGTTCGATTACGTTGTTCATCTCGGCTTTGTCGTAGTCCGAAACTATATCAAAAGAAAAATTTGCCATAGCTGTAGTATACGCTAGTGCAACGGGTTTATTGAAGCCACCAATCCTAGGTACCACAATAACCTGTTAGTTTGGTACAATAAACAGATATGATTGATGAATCACTCGCACATGCCCTCAGGTTGCGCGCCAAAGAAGGCGACCAAACCGTACTTCGTAGCCCAGAACTTAAAAGTCTTTATGACCAGCTTCGCACAATGCCAGCCGAGCAACGTGGTTCTTTTGGCAAGGAAATCAATGATCTTAGGCAAGAATTGCAGCAAATACTTGCGAGCAAGCATGAAGCCGCCGAGGCTTTGCCGTCAATTGACGTAACTGCTCCATGGGATGTAAATACCTCACCAGCCGATCGTCCTAAATCTGGATTAGCGGTTAATGGATCGTTACACCCACTCACTCAAGAGATTGCCCGAATTGTTGATATCTTTGCACGTATGGGCTTTACGGCACTCGAGTCACGGCAAATTGATGATGATTACCATATGTTCGAAAGTCTGAACTTTCCCGAAGGTCACCCAGCTCGTGACGACTATGACACGTTTATGACTGAAGAAGGTTTAATTGCGCCAGCACATACCAGCACTATGCAAAATCGTATTATTTCAGATAATAAGCATCTTCTTGAACAGGGCGAGCCAATTGCTTATGTAATTCCGGGCAGAGTTTTCCGCAATGAAGACCTTGATGCCACGCACGAACATACGTTTCATCAACTCGAAGGAATTTACGTTGGCAAGAATATTCATGCCGGCATGCTAGTCGCTACCTTAAAAACCTACCTAAATGAATATTTTGGCGAAGAGTTGGACGTTAAGTTGCAACCGTTCTATTTTCCGTTTACCGAGCCGAGTTTTGAGCTAGCGGTTGAGCGTCCAACCATTTTGAGAAAGGATGATTCCGAAGAGCAGAAGTGGCTTGAGCTACTTGGTTGCGGCATGATCAATCCTAACGTGCTTCGCATGGCGGGTGTAGATCCTGAGGTTTACACTGGTTTCGCGTGGGGGCAGGGTATTGAGCGTATGGTAATGATGAAAAACGAAATTGAAGACATTAGGCATTTTAACAGTGCTAAATTAGACTTCCTGAGGCAATTTTAATGAAATTTAGCATAAATGAAGCTCAGAACTACAGCAATGTTCCAGTTGTCACGCAAGACATCGATGCGTTAGTCCAAAAAATTGGCGCACAACTTGGTGCGGTTGAAACAGTTGAGAATTGGGGCCATAAGTATGACGGTGTAATTGTGGCAAAGGTGGTCTCATGCGACAAGCACCCCAATGCCGATAAGCTCAATATTTGTTGGGTTGATGATGCCGGTGTAGCACAAGACGTGGAGCGCAACGAAGCGGGTCATGTACAAGTTGTCTGTGGCGCGCCAAACGTTCGAGCCGGTTTAACCGTTGCTTGGCTGCCACCTGGATCTACCGTGCCAACAACTGTTGGTACAGAAGAGCCATTTGTATTAGGCGCTCGTGAACTTCGGGGTGTTGTCAGTAACGGTATGTTGGCCAGTGCACAAGAGCTCGGTATAAGTGATGACCATACTGGGATTTTAGAAATTGAAGAACCTGATATTCAAGTTGGCTCACCGTTCAAGCAGTTGTACGGTCTTGATGATACGATTATCGAAATCGAAAATAAAATGTTTACTCACCGACCAGATTGTTTTGGCGTGTTAGGTGTAGCTCGTGAAGTAGCTGGGATTCAGGATCAAGCGTTCAGTTCACCGGAATGGTATAGTGTTCGACCTCAGTTTGATGAGGCGCACGATTTAGAGATTGAAGTTGATAACCAGATTTCCGAGCTAGTTCCGCGGTTTATGGCAGTAGCCATGAAAAACGTGGCGATTAAACCAAGCCCAGTTTGGCTACAAGCTCTATTGAATCGAGTTGGCATAAAGCCAATTAACAATGTTGTTGACGTGACTAATTACCTAGCTTACGTTACCGCACAGCCATTGCACGCGTACGACTACGATAAAGTTAAAGCACTCAGTCACCATAAAGCTAAGTTAGTGGTGCGCAAACCTCACAAAGATGAGCAAATCGCGCTCCTAAACGGCAAAACCATCACTCCACGCACCGAAGCTATTATGATTGCTACAGACAAAGAAGTCGTTGGCATTGGTGGTGTTATGGGCGGCAGTACAACGGAAGTTGATCAGAACACTCAAAATATTATTATCGAGGTCGCTACCTTTGACATGTATTCGATTCGTCGAACCAGCATGACCCATGGGCTGTTTACAGATGCGGTAACTCGTAACAATAAAGGCCAGAGCCCGCTCCAGAACGACCGTGTTATTGCCAAAGCAATCAGTTTAATGAATGAATTGGCGCACGCCGAACAAGCCAGTAACGTTATCGATACACTAAACAGTCAGCAATCGGACAGCTTGTCAGAACCGATCACTATTACTCCTGACTTTATAAATGTTCGCCTAGGTACAGGTTTAAGCAAAGAAAAAATCATTAGCTTGCTGGCTAATGTCGAAATTAAAACTAACGAGAACGATGCTGGTGAACTGGTTATTACTGCGCCTTTTTGGCGAACCGATCTGGCGATTCGAGAAGATATTGTAGAAGAAGTTGGACGCTTATATGGCTTTGATAAACTAGCGCTCGAAATGCCGCCTCGACCTACAAATCCGACTAAGGTTGAGCCAATGTTAGCCTTTAAGCATCAACTGCGCACCGCGCTCGCAAGCTTTGGCGCGAGTGAGGTGCTGACATACAGTTTTGTGCATGGTAATTTGCTCCAAAAAGCAGGACAAGATCCATCGGTTGCATTCAAGTTAACTAATGCACTTAGTCCAGAACTGCAGTATTTCCGTATTAACTTACTGCCAAGCATATTAAGTAACGTCCATTCCAATATTAAAGCTGGCCATACGCAACTCGCGTTGTTCGAGATTGGTAAAGGACACATTAACTTCCATAAAGATGATGACAACGGCGTTCCTAAAGAACTTGAAATGGTTAGTCTTGTGGTTGCCAACAAATCTAAAAAAGGTGCAGCTTTTTATGAAGCTCGAGCATATTTGAATGATCTTGGGCAAAAGCTAGGTATAAAATTTGGCTATTTACCAATTAAAGACCCGCTCGATTTTCCAATTATGCAGCAGTACGATCAAGCTCGAACGGCACTTGTAGTAATTGAAGGCACCGACACAATTCTTGGTGCGGTAGGCGAGTTTACGGCTAGCGTACGAAAGGGGCTAAAATTGCCAGAGTACTGCGCAGGTTTTGAGCTAAGCCTCGGCGACCTTTTGGCGGCCATACCAACAGGTTCAAGTTACGCACCACTTTCGCGCTACCCAAGTATTTCGCAAGACATCTGCCTTGAAGTTTCCGAGAATACTATTTATGAAACAGTTGCTACGTTGCTTGATGATTCGCTGCAAGTTGACGCTGATCTAGACCAAACTATTGCATGGCACCCAGTTGATATATATCAATCAGAAGAAATTGCCGGCAAGAAGCGCTTTACATTTAGAGTAACGCTTACGAGCTACCAGCAGACTATGACCGAGAATGTTCTTAGCAATATCTTGCAAGCTGTAACTAACGAAGCCGAAAACCGGCTTGGTGCAATTCGGATCTAATGACAGTGCTTCGTCCGGCCGCTCGTGCGATTGTCATTAAAGATGGCTGCTTGCTGGTAATGTGTCGCCGACGACCAGATGGTCGGCAATACATGGTTACGCCTGGTGGACGACTTGAACCTGATGAAGATCCAATTCAAACAGTACACCGCGAACTGGCCGAAGAAACCATGGTAACCGTTAAAAATCCACGGCTGGTATTTGTAGAAGAGCCAAATGATGACCGTTGGGGCACGCAACACATCTATTTATGTGAGTATGTATCAGGTGAACCCCAGCTTCACCCCGATAGCGAAGAACAGCAGGATAATGACACATCAGACAATCACTATGAGCCGATGTGGTATCCCGTTGCGAACTTGCCAAGCAATGATTTTCCATTCCGGTCAGAACGCCTTGGTAACGAGATCTTGTACGCTATTGCCAACGGATTTCCTGACGAGCCAAAACGGTGGATTCTTGACCCGCCTGTGGTAAAATAACAGCTAGCACTTAGAGAAAAACAAGAGGGAGTCTAGCATTGAGTGTAAAAAGAAATAGTCAGCGAGTTTTCATACTCGTAATTGTTGCAGTATTTTTTCTGACAGCACTTGGGTCAACTGTTTTCGTTATTTATGATTCAGTTCGTAATAAAGACGCTAAAAGCGTTTCAAATAACACCGAAGACATTCAAAAACAGCTCGATCAGCTAAAGGCTGAGAACGGCAACGAACAGCAAATTCAACCGCAGGAGGGTAAATTGCAAGGAACTAAATTAGCAGACTTTACACCAGTTGATAAAGTTTCATCACTACAAAAAATTGATCTCGTACAAGGTACAGGCGCAGAAGTGCCAGCCGGTGCAACCGTAACTGCTCACTACACTGGAGCACTTGCCAAAGACGGAACAATCTTCCAAAGCTCACACGATATGGGGCAGCCAATTCCATTTGGACTCAACCAAGTTATTAAGGGTTGGACTGACGGCGTTCCTGGCATGAAAGAGGGTGGCAAGCGACGTTTGCTAATTCCTGCTGATCAAGCGTACGGCGCAAATGCTCCGCAAGGTTCTGGCATCCCAAATAATGCTGATCTTGTGTTCGATATTGAAATCGTAAAAATCGGCGAATAAAGCTTAAAACACAACATCTAGCGTGCTTGACGTAAGCGCTAACGCTATATATAATGATATTAGGCTATACATAGTAAAGTAACAAAACGCTAAAAGGACTCACAACCATGGCAAAAAATATCACAATCTTCACTACCAACACATGCGCATACTGCGTAATGGTCAAAAAGTGGCTTGGCGCTAAAGGCATGTCATACGAAGAAGTTAACTTAGACGAACACCCAGAACGTCAAAAAGAAGCTTTCGAAGTGAGCGGCCAATTAGCGGTACCTGTTACGGTTATTACTAAAGAAGACGATACTAAAGAAGTAGTTGTTGGCTATAACTTGGCGAAACTTGCGCCAGCCGTAGCGTAGGACGCGTTAATGGACACGTCTAAAACTTACGACGTTGTTACAATTGGCGCCGGCCCAACTGCTTTGGCTGCGGCAATTTACACAACCCGTGAAGATCTAGAAACTGTACTTTTTGAAAAAGGTGTAATTGGTGGTCTTGCGTCAATTACTGATTGGGTAGACAACTATCCAGGTTTTCCCGAAGGTATTTCTGGCTTAGATCTAGGTGAAAACTTACGTAAACAAGCTGAGCGCTTTGGAGCTCAAATTGAGCTTGGTGAAGTAACTGGCATCGAGAGCAAAGATGGTCTTGTTCACTTGGAAACAACCAGTGGCCAAGTTACGGCACGAGCTGTACTAATTGCAACTGGTAGTGACTATAAAAAAATTGGTGTCCCTGGCGAGCTAGAATACTACGGTCGAGGTGTACATTACTGCGCTACATGTGACGGAGCCTTTTACCGCGACAAGCGCTTAGTAGTTGTTGGCGGTGGTAATTCCGCAGTGCAAGAGGCTATGTTCCTCACCAAATATGCAACGCATATTGATTTGTTGGTACGTGGACCAAAAATGCGAGCGTCAGAAGTCCTTCAGAAGGAGCTCGAAGAAAAGTACGCAGACAAAATCACGGTTCACTTTAATACGCCTACCCAAGAAATTGTTGCCGAAGACAACAAGATTACTAAAGTTGTCGCTATTAAAGATGGCGTTCCAACGGATATCGAGACCGATGGTGTTTTTGTATTCGTCGGCTTACTACCGAACACTGGTTTCTTAAATGGTGCGGTTGAACTTGATGAGGTTGGTTTAGTTAAAACCGATTCAGCGCTACATACAAATATCCCTGGTGTCTTTGCAGCGGGTGATGTTCGAAGCGGCGCT
>JALQXV010000080.1 GCA_023263015.1 Candidatus Saccharimonadia bacterium | reverse complement strand
AAAATACTAAACGGAATCGCCATGAAGATTAATAGCGGCTGAAGCATGCTGCGGAACTGAATTGCGAGCAGAATATATATAACACCTAGTAGAATTGGGAATGCATAAATTAAGGCCGTAAAGCTATCTTGGTTCTCATCTTCTTGACCAAAGTCAAAGGTCAGTGCATCTGCCTTTAAGCCATAACTTTCAATACGTGAGTCTGGAAACTCTTTTTCGACAGCTGCTTGCGTTAGCGTTACTAGAGCGCTGGTATCGTCATCTACAAATGATGCACTTGCTTCTACATACGCATTATTTTGAGAGCGAGTGTATAGCTGGTCGCTCGGCTTATTGACGTTATCAATTTTAGCCACAGTGCCGTCTGGTCGCTTGATTTCAGTTTTTTCGAGGAAGTTGCCAATGTCAGTTGCAAGACGGCTCGCGGCCTCTCGATTTTGCGATGAATCAACTCGAGCAGCAAAGGCTGAAGTCGGTGGACCAACGCCGAGTAGGTTTACCTTAACGCTAGCATCGTTAAAGCTTTCAAACTTTTTACTAACATTTTCTACGATCTGAGGAGCAGTAATCTCACGATCTTTATAGTCTTTAATATCGATCTGTAGCATTGTCATTTGGCTGCCACCTGAACCATAGTACGAAGCTTTAACAAAGTTATCGCCTAGCTCATCACCAAGAATTTTTGTTGCATTATCGCTAATTCGCTGTTGCTCCGCGATTGGAGTGCCTGGAGCATAGCTGATCGACATGCTAAGTGTATTACTATCTTTGTCAGTTGGGAAAATACTAAATTTTACGTATTGGAACAGAGCACCACCGGCGCCAATAAATCCAAAACCAACGACGAGGGCTGTTATACCAACGCCGAATAGTTTGAGGCGTGAACCCTTAGCCCATAGCATTGGAGCAGACAGGAATCGGGCTACACGAGCTTCAAAGTTTGCTGCGAATTCACGCGTATTTTTTTCTCCGACTTGGTTTTTGCCAAGCAGCAAGAATCGCGAGAAGAACGGAATGAAAACGAGAGCTACCAAAAGACTAATGAGTAGAGCTGCGATGATAGTTACTGGAATAGCTCGCACAAAACTGCCGATGATACCGCCTACAAATAAGAGCGGCGCAAAGCTTAGACAAGCAGTCAAAGTGGCTGCAATCATAGCCTTGCCTACCTTGCCGGTAGCGGTGCGCACAATTTCTTTAGGATTTTTGCTACGTCGCCGGCGGGCATCGATCGCTTCGACCATAATAATGGTGTCGTCAACAATTAAGGATAGTCCAAGAATCAAGCCGAATAGCGTAATTGTATTAAGCGAATAACCGACCACGTAGAAGAGTCCAATTACTGTTGCCAATACGGTCACCATCGATATGACGGTGATAATAGAGGCTCGTACGGCAATTACGATTGAGCCAACTAGTAGTACTACCAATAAGCCTTCGAGTAGTGTTTTTTGTAGCTCGCTAATTTGCATGTTGATGCTTGGTGCGTTACTGGCACTAACGTCAGCTTGGTAGGCTTGGAATTGATCAAGCGAATTTAAGCTCGCCACTGCTTGTCGGACTTGCTTATCGAGTTCTAGCTCGTCGGCACCTTCTTTAGCCTTTACGCCAATAACAACCGAGTTGTAGAAGTTGTTTTTGTCCCCTTCTCGTTTGCCGTAGCGATCAAAGCTACGCTGCGTTTGCTCGCTTTGGCCTGAGGCATTAATAGCTGCTTCGAATGGATTTATGGCACTGACATCTTCAACAGTAGATAAGTTTTGAGACTTTAAGTAGGCAGCTGCTTTTTCAGCGTCCTTAACTAATAGTTCATCGGTAACACCATTATTCTTGCCATAAAATGAAACAACTAAGTCATCACCCCGTTCAGTAAAACCAAACAAGAACGGCTTTACGGTACCAGTTGCTTGGGCTGGAATTACCTTTTCTTCTTGAAGTTTTGTTTGAATTTCTTGAGATCGAGTTTCTGAGTTTACATTTTCGTCATAAGCAATGGTTGCTACATAAGCGTTGCCAAAGCTTTGTGTCTGTACACGTTTAACACCGGCTTGTTTTAAGAGGAATTCGCCCAGCGGCTTGCCAACTTCACTGTCGACCTTAGCAGGATCATTAACAAGGTACGTGCCTTGCATTACGGCATACGGGGTCTCGATTGATGGAAAGCCCTCGCGTTTTAGTAGGGTGCTGTAACTGGCAAAACCAAAAACAGTAATTAATACCCATATTAATGCTGTTTTGCGCGGGCGCAAAAAGAAGAACAAGCTGAGGCGTTGCAACAGATTGTTTTTATCCGGCTCGGACTTCGAAGTTTTAGTAGATTTTTTAGCCACAACAGGTCTCCTCGTATCTCTAGTACTAACCAAAGCATAACGAGAGTTGTTTGAGGTTGTCAACTAACGGTTATAGTATTTTGTAAGCCAGCCGTTCTTAAACTCGTCAAATGACCCATTTTCCAAACTGTCTCGTATATCATCTACTAGTCGCACGATAAATCGTTCGTTATGAATAGTTGCTAGTGTATTTGCTAGCAGCTCTCGTGACCGGAACAAATGATTTAAGTACGCTCGAGTGTAGTTTTGGCAGGTATAGCAGTCACAGTCTTTGTCTAAAGGCTCAAAATCTTCTTTAAATTTCGCATTGGTAATATTAATGCGCCCTGTTGGTAGGTACAGTGCGCCATTGCGACCAACTCGTGCCGGTGAAACGCAGTCAAATGTGTCGGCACCGTGTTCAATACAGTCAAAGATGTCATCGGGTTCACTTATGCCGAGCATGTGTCGTGGCTTACCTTCTGGTAACTCTTCAACCATCCAGCGCACAATCTCGCCAAGCTGACTTTTAGTTAATGCCCCACCCAAGCCATAGCCATCAAAGTCCATTTCACCTAAAAATTTAGCTGATTTGCGACGGAGGTCTTCGTACTGAGCACCTTGTACAACTCCAAACAATGCTTGGTATGGCTTGTCGGCTCGCAGCTGGGTTAAGCGCTTGTGCTCAGCAAGTGACCGTTCAGCCCACGGGTGAGTTCGATTGTTTAAAGAATCTATTTGATAATGGTAGCTGTCATGTAGTGTTGTTAGTTCGTCAAACGCGAACATAATATCGGCACCAATTTCGTGCTGCACCAGCATAGAAATTTCTGGGTTAAAACGATGCATCGAGCCATCAATGTGCGATTTAAACTTAACACCATCATTATCAATCCATGCCAGTTTCTCTTTTTTGGTGTCTGGCGTGTCAGGATTAACTTCCATGTCGATGACTTTTTTAAAGCCCACGCCGAGCGACATGACCTGAAAACCGCCGCTATCGGTAAAAGTTGGTCCGTTCCAGTTGGAAAATTTAGACAACCCCCCTGCCTTATCGAGCACTTTTGAGCCAGGACGCAAGTAAAGATGATAGGCGTTAGCAAGTAAGGCTTGAGCGCCAGTCTCTTTAAGCTGTTCGGGGGTAAGGGCTTTTAAAGTGGCTTGAGTCCCAACGGGTATAAACGCCGGCGTTTTGATCTCGCCGTGCGGCGTTTTGATAGTGCCAGTACGGGCTAAGCCGTGTCGGTTATGAATGGTAAAGGTAAAATCAGATTGCATTTCGGTGTTCTATAATATCATTATTCAAATAGACATTCTGATAGACATTCTGAGGTGATTGTAAGATATCTTACATTTGATAGGTGAAACGAACCGTATTATAAGAGTCATTCAAGGAGTTTTGACAAAGGCTCAAATCAGACACATGCTACGCACAAAATTATACTCATTATATAAACGCAATATTAAGATCGTTCCAGGTATTCGTAGTTACGTTCTGGCAACGGTTTTGGTTTTCGTGCTTGGAATCGTTACAACCGGATTATCTTGGTATGTCGACCACCAACGAGTTGAAAGTGCTCGCCAAGATGAGTTGTCTCAACAGGCTGAAGCCTTTGAAGACGATATTAAGGCTCGCTTAGCTATTTACGAGCAAATTTTGCGCGGGGCTGCTGCACTGTTCTATTCTTCTGACCAAGTTTCTCGTTTGGAATGGCGTGGCTTTATCCAGCAGTACGACATCGCTAATACCTACCCTGGACTTAGCGGGTTAGGCTACGCTCAGTATGTGCGGCCAGGCGATGTTCCAGCGTATATTGATACGTTGCGGGCTGATGGTTTGGCAGATAACGTAATTACACCGCAAGGCGAACGTTCGGAATATGCACCACTCACCTATATCGAGCCACTTAATGCTACGAGTCGAAAGTCGGTTGGCTTTGACATTCTTACTAGCCCCGATCGAATCGCACCAGCCTTTAAAGCTCGCGATACTGGTAAAGTTGGAATATCTAATAAATTAACGCTGTTAAGCGATCAGTCTAAGCAGAATGCTGAAGCTAGTTTTGCTATGTATGTCGCAGCCTATAATAAAGATCAGCCGCATGAAACTTTAGAAGAACGACGCGCCAGTTTGAACGGTTTTGTATATGCTACTTACCGCTCTAACAGTTTCTTCGAAAATACTATCGACACCAGTCTTTTTAAAGCGTATTCTGCGGTTCGAATTTTTGACGGTAACACCACGAGCGACAATGCACTATTTTATAAATCACAAGGTTTTGATGAGTTTGCGCCGGATAAATATAGTAAAACATTTTCGATGATGGTTTTTGACCAGCCATGGACGTTTCAATTTGCTGGTCCGCTAGAAACTGATGCTACTGACGTGCAGCGATCCAATATGATTCTAATTGGAGGTACGACTATCAGCTTCGCAATTGCTGGCTTCTTATTCCTTGTCATGCTCACTAGGGCTCGTGCTATCGTTTACTCAAAGCAACGCGAAGCTCAGCAAGCTAAAGATGACCTACTATCGCTCGCTTCTCACCAATTACGAACTCCAGCAACAGCCGTCAAGCAATATCTTGGCATGATTCTTGAGGGCTACACCGGTAAGGTTAGTCAAAAACAGCTCCCTGCCCTTCAAAAAGCCTATACTAGTAACGAGCGGCAGTTAGATACTATTAATCAGATATTATACGTAGCTAAAGCCGACGCTGGACGTCTTAGCATTAACCGTACGATGTTCGATATTAATCTTTTGATCGACGATATTGTATTAGACCTCGGTGACACACTTGATGCGGCTAATCAGAGCGCAGTCGTAGACCCTTCGAAGAAGAAGTTAAATGTTTTTGCAGACGAAGCCAGTATGCGAATGGTTGTGGAAAATCTTATATCAAACGCCAGTAAATACAGTTATCCTGATTCAGTAATTAGTATCAAGACCGGCCTCAAAGGTAACGAGATCTATATTTCTATTACTGACCAAGGCGTTGGAATTGACGAAGAAGACCACGCCAAGTTATTCAAAAAATTCTCACGAATTGATAATGATCTGTCTGTACAAGTTGGCGGTAGCGGCATAGGGCTGTATATTGATAAGGTACTCGTTGAATTACACAATGGCCGCATCGAAGTCGATAGCCAGCTTGGCAAAGGTTCCACATTCACGATTTATCTGCCGAAGATCTCTGATAAAGAAGCTAAGAATCTTACAGACGACCGATGGGATAAAATCCATTATAAAAAGAGTTAACTATAAGGAAGTACTAAAACATGAGTAAATCTACTAAAGCCCAGATCCTGATCGTAGAAGACGAAGCTCTATTAAACGAGGCATATGAGACTGTACTCACAAGCGAAGGCTATACGGTATTTAAAGCCTTTAACGGCGTTGAAGCTCTTGAAGTACTCAAAACTGAAAAGCCTGATCTTATCTTGCTCGACTTACGGATGCCTAAAATGGACGGACTTACCTTTTTGGCTGAACTGCAAAAGATTGATCACCCCGATTACAAGATCATTGTATTTAGCAACTATGACGTTCAAAAAGATATCGATAGCTCCTTTGACCTCGGTGCTACGCATTACGTACTTAAGGCGTATGCTTCGCCAAAAGAACTTGTACGTATTGTTAGAAACAGTTTGATCGAAGATTAAGCTAACTTTTGATGTACCAAAACTTACTAGTAAAATGACTATGCTCCGTGCATAGGAAATAATTTCGTTAGAATTATTTTCGTGTCTTTTTAATAGTAAGTTTTAATACAATTACATTTTGAAGCGCAAGAACTCTTCGGAACTCAGAAGTGAGCGCAACTGTTGAATATTGAGCGAGTAGTGCTGGTTATTGTATTGTACAATTCCCTGTCTGCGCAGTTTGTTAAGTTCTGTAGACGTTGTTTCGCGAGTTAAGCCAGTCATATTGGCTAGGTCTTGGTGGGTGATACGCAAGTCGACCTGCTGCCATTCCTTATTTTCGTTACCACGGCTTGGGAAGCGCATAAGCAAGTATTGGAGCATATGTACGAGTTTATCGCTGCCCTTAGATTGTTCCAGCGCATTGATTTCGAGTAAAGACCCTACAAACGCAGATGCGTAGTGCTCGAACATGTAATTAGTTAGTACAGGGTTTTTCTTAATGGCGTCGAGCATTACGTCGCGTGGTACGCGGTAAAAAGTGCATGGTGTAAATGCATCGTAATAATACAAGCTAACTGGGGCCTTCTTAAAAACCCATGCCGGTGGCAATAGGTCACCTTCTGAAAGGAAATTGATAATTTTTTCATCGCCTGCATTGCCAATGTCGTAAACTTTTACGATTCCGCTAACGACAATGCTGACGTGTCGAGGAATTTCACCTTGATATAAAATTGGCTCGCCGCTGTCTCTTTTTTGGAGTGAATGCTCTTCGCAGATTTTCAGTAGTTCTTCCGGAATTCCCATATGTATATAGCCTACCACGTTACAGCAGCAATTTATATTTAATCGCGAATGTCTTCTTCAAGTGGCTCTGGTGATTCGTCTCGTTGATTGTTAATGTTTCGATTTAGCCAGCTGCTATCCTTACTTTGCATATAAACAGAGTAGCGATAGACCGGTGTTGAGTTTGAGGTTTCTGATGTTCGTTTGCTATTTGTTCCAAATTGAACTCTAAAATGCTTAAACGATTTAACCATACTCATATCCTTATTATCCTTACTATCTTTTACGTCAACGTTTTTATTTCGTACGTATGTATTCACATAGCGTATAACTATTGTGATACGTTAGTAGCCTCCATACTATAAGATATCTAACGCATTATTTTTTGTGAGATTTATTACAGTCATACATAACCATTACGTTCAAAATAAGTAGTGCTTAACACGTAAAAAAGGAGCCAAAAACAATGGGTAAAACATATCGAAAAGACCCCATGCAACGTGAATATGAAGCCGAAGACAAAATGATGGAATTGTATGACAAACTGGCTAGTCAATGGGCACGAAAGGCAGAAGCTAAGTCCAAAGCCAGCACCTAAAACTGATTTTTTGAACCTGATAAAGTGCTGCGTGCCCCCGCAGCACTTTTTAAATTTCGAAAACAATAATGCTACAATAACAGTATGACTATACTGTTCGCACTCTGGTTTTTTCTGCCAGCAGGAGTAGCAAACTCAGCACCAATTTTTGCAAGCAAAATTCCATTCTTAAAGAAGTACACTCGACCTGTTGATAGTGGCAAGACTTTTCGAGGTCACCCTGTTCTGGGAAAAAACAAGACATGGCGCGGGTTTGCAAGTGGCGTCATAACGGCAATTATAGTCGTCTATATTCAGCAATTGGTATGGCAAGCAGGTTGGGTTGATAATCTTAACTCGCAACCGATGGAATATCTGGCGTACTCACCTGTTTTATTAGGCTTTTTATTTGGTTTTGGCGCACTCTTTGGTGACGCTGTTAAGAGTTTTGCCAAACGCCAGTTCAATTATGAATCAGGTAGTGCATGGTTCCCCTTTGATCAGATCGATTACATACTAGGCGCTTGTTTGTTCATGGCACCAATAGTTGTTTTAAGCGCAGAAACATATCTGCTGGTCCTGATTGTATGGTTCGTACTTCACTTATTGTTTAGCTATCTTGGCTATCTGACTAAATTCAAGAAGCAGCCAATTTAAAGTGCGTTGATCCACTGGCGAGCGCCGTGGATAAAGTCTTTCGATGTGCTGTGCAGCGCTATCTCGGCGGTGCCAAGGTTAACTCCTAGTTTTACAAAGTTATGACTGCCAATAATTGCTTCTTTTTCGCTAAGTAGTATTTTAGCGTGCAGAAAGTTCTTGCTTTGATCAAGCTGATTTTCGAACATCATTTCTGGTAGTCGCTTCTTTTTGTAGGCTAGTGTGCGCTTTTGGGCACCTCTAATCGGCGCTGGATGCTGATTTGGGTGGTTATAAGATAAATGAATATCAACGCCTCTGGTGTGAGCTTTAGCAAGCTCACGGGGTGTTCTGAAGTTTGGGTAATACTGGCAGGTCATGTAAACGCGCTTTGCAGCACTGTTGATTAAGTTGAACGCTCGTTCATAAATTAACGACTGCTTGCGTACGCCGGCATCAATTAGTAGCTCGGTTTCACTGTCAATCTTGTAGCTAATATCCCGTCGTTCCATGGCGCGACGTACATTCTTAAACTTAATTACGTCTTTACTAAATTCTCTCATGTAGTCAGCTAGCTTCTTATTTCTGGTTTCTACCATAACGTCTAGCTGTTCTGGGTCGGCTAAGTTGCAGCCTCCGATAAAAACACTGTTATTGTAAACGGCAAACTTAATATGCGAGCGACCACTAAACGGATTTTTAAGTGGATATTGTTGCTTATTAATAACAACGCACTTAACTCCATTTCTGCGTAGCTTACGCACCGCAGCTACCACAGGTTTAAATTCACCGTAGCCGTATTTAGGATCTTTTTTCCTAAAGTAAAGTGGCCCTAGCCCAGCACCTTGGCGTAACATAAATGAATAGGCATCAACCAAAAAGGTAACATCGGCACCTCGATGGGCTGCGATACACATAGCGTCGACTAATTCACTTATGGCCTCTTGGTCAGGTCGGAACTCCATCGTTGCTAGAATAATCTTGTCGCCTTCGTTAGCTCGCTTGTAACTTTTAAAAGCTGACTAAAGTACTCGCTACGGTTATATAGGGTGTAATTGCGCATTATTTAAACGTCGTGACTACGCGTGTAGTCAGTTCTTTAAATAGCTTTTGACCGATCTGAAAATCATAATTAGTGTTAGTTTTCGAATAAATAACAATTCCATAAGGCGCATCACCGTTGTCTACAATTGCTACGTCGTGAGCGCGATCAGACAAGTAGCCAGCCTTATGAAACAACGTATTGGTGGTCGGTATAGCTGGTGGAATAAAGCGCTCTTCAGATGTATTTTGCATCCAAGACAAGATTAAGCGAGTATGCTCTTCATTAAGGATCTGCCGACTGTAAAATCTCCCAAGTAATTTGGCCATGTCGTTTGATGTAATTGTGTTACGGTTAACATCGTAACTTTCGAGGCCCTGCTTTTTAGCGTAATTAGCCAGACTTTCCTTGCCGAGCTGTTCATTAAGTGCGGCCCAAGCTTCGTTGTCGCTTTTATTAATTGCTAATTGCATTTGTTCTTTGGCGGTTTTAGTGCCGACTTGGTTATCAAGGTCATCAAGACCAGCCTCTACGTTGTTCATAAATAACATCACGGTTAATAGTTTTGTGGTACTGGCCGCAATAAAAGGATAGCTATCCCCTGCTTGTACGGCATTGCCAGTATTAATATCTACCACTGTAATGCTTGTGGTGTACGGGTATTTTTTAATAATTGCCGCTAAATCAGGTTGAAGTGGCGCTAAATTAATATTCCGCTTTGGTAGATTGCCAGAAATACTCGCCGGTTTTTGTAGTTCATCTTTTTTTGGTTCCTCTTCTTTAGTGGTCGAGGCTGATGCAACCTGAGGAGATACTAGCTTACTGGCATTGGGATTATTACTATTTTTGCCGCCAAATAGCTGGAAGCCACCAACAGCCGCTACTAAAACTACTACTAACACAGCTCCAAATCGAACGACTAACTTCTTCTTGTTAGAGTTAGCTACTGGGAGTCGTTCACCCTGACGTTGATACGTATGATTTCGCGAATAACTTTGCATGTTTGTTTACAATAAAATGACCAATGTTAGTCTCGTAGTGGTTACGTTAATAGTATCATCGTTACGTAGAATTTAAAAGTGTGCGTACAGATGTCACTAACTGTCTAGGAGATAAGCTTGACTTAACCAAATGCTGAGATGCGCCAAGTTCGGTAATGAGTTTAACGGTATCCGAATCTGACAGGTTGCTCAAAACAAGTACCTTAGTATT
>JALQXV010000009.1 GCA_023263015.1 Candidatus Saccharimonadia bacterium | reverse complement strand
AATAATTATAGCAAAATTGACATATACTGTAAAACTTTATATAATATTATTCCAATGAAATTCGAACGAAAACCTGAGCTGTTCTTGGCGCTACTAGCAGCGGCTTCATTTGGTGGCATGGCCGTTCACGGCGCACAACTTGGCGACGAAATGAACAATATCTTCCCAGAGCCAGAAATAGAACTATGAGTAATAACGACGCGGTTGTGCTTGCAGGCGGTACTCCTTTAGTACTAGAAACAACGACGGCTGTTAATCCAAGTACTGCAGAACCTAAGCTTATTGTTACCCACGAGACAAATCCTACTTTGCCAGCTCCATCAGAACCATCCATAGCTCAACCCGAAAGCCTGACCTGCGGACAAGCAGCTCAAGTACCTGCGCAAGATCAAACAGGTGCTGTACTTAAACCGTAACGGTGGAATACTATACTAATGTGCGAACCGATTGGTGAACCAGCACAAACACCGGCGAGCGGACAAACCAACAGTGGCACCGTTGCAAACCCCTAATAATATAGAATGAAAGATCCTCGAGGAACAGCACCGGATAATTATAAATTCAAAATGCTTATATATAGCCATGGTGTCATCTAGATTCACAGACAAGTAGTGATTATTATTTGACACGCTCCGGACCAAGCGGCTATGCTGGTCCATAAGAGCATCCCGCTCATGGCTAGCTAAATAACATGTTGTATAGTGAAACTAACAAACAAAGATCCAATTTGGTGGGATCAAAAATTAAAAACTAATACGTCTATTTTGTTGTCCCTAATAATTTAGGGAGATCTTAATAGCCGCATTAAACGGCTAGATCCGAACGAAAGTTTGAATCACAATCGAAGCAAAAAAGCACCCGTTAAAAGGTGCTTTTTTGTTGGGTCAGGTTAGGCGGGAATTAATCCCGCCATGGCCTACTTTTTGCCCCTGCGGACCGTTTCGGTCTGGGTGGTTTTAGGGCTTGTTGTAGCTTTGCTCTTAGGCACAAATTGCCCAGTAACAGAACTACGGACCACCTTGTAGGATTTAGAACTAGCCATAGCTATTCCTCCGCATTTACATGCTTACTATTGAAGTTGGACCCGCATGATTGGGGTGGTTATCCAAACTTCTTGGCGGTGAGGAGGGGATTTGAACCCCTGAGACTACTTTGAATCACAATCGAATTTATTCATCATCTTTTCATCTATCGGTTTTAGAGACCGACGCATTAAACCACTCTGCCACCTCACCATTGGTGCTTATCGTTTCCATGTATCCGTTTTTATTTCGCTACAAAGAAAAAAGCCACACCGTCCCTCACAGGAGATAGGTGTCGTATAGACTTCTACCCCTTTGCAGGAGAGTTGGCGTTAACCTACACTCCTGTTTAGGACACTATGGCCTTTGCTGTACGACTTCCGACGCCAATCGGGTTAATTTGTTAATGTTCCCAACGTTAGACCACATATCTAGCGTTTATGCCTATTATAGTACCCCTACAATTAGCGTACTGCAATACGTTTATTGATGTGTTAATTACATAATATGAAAAAGACAGCAATAATGCTGTCTAGAATTCTAATTGGTGGAGCTGGCGGGTTCTGCCCCCGCGTCCATCGGCTTACGTTGATTAGCCGTCTACGTACATAGTTTGTTTAGGGTGTCTTAGCCATACCTGCGGCAAACAAACAAAAACAGGTAAAGCGCAGCTCTAAAGTCTTAGCAGCTTACGGTGAGCAACCGTAGACTGAGCGGTCAGATAAATATAACACCATTACTCACTATCCAACGTCGTGAGCGAGGTGGCCGTAACTCGTAAGTTAGGCTGTAGCGCCAGCTTTTAGAGCAGGCATTTGGAAGTTACCAAATGCAGCTACAAGCTGTTGCTTAAGTGATTCTTTTGCATCTATTCAGATGTGTCTATAACGCTGACAAGCGATACGCAAACTAATCTGTAAAGGTCCAATGTCGAGCTTAAAATCAGCCCCAATACTTATATTATAACACAAAACACAAGCAATATGCAATATTAGGGCAGTGGTTTTACCAGAGTTTTTCGCCGCTCAAGCCACCCCATTCGGTAACGGTGAAGCCTTTGCGTTCTGGTGCAGCGAACTGTTGCTTAACAAGACCCTTGGTAGGTAGGTCTAGTCCGCCCATATCAAGGAACACACGGATGACCGTATCTGGCTTTGGTGTGATCATAAGCGGGGCAAGTTCATTCATCTGTTCGGTTGTGAGCCATGTAAGCCGAACATATGGTTTAGCCGGAACCTTATCTTTCCAGTATTCTAGGAAATCATTAGTTTCTTTAGCGTTCATGCCTTGAGCGTACATCTGTGATTCAATGACACCGATAACGTCACTGCGGGGCACGATTACTCCACTATCAATTGCTGGGTAAGCACCCCAGCCTGGGCCTTCCCAGAAGAGTGAGTCGAATGGTTGGCCGTTAACCGTTAAGCTGCCATTAGGCTGTGCAAATGCGGTCCAACCGGCGGCGGGGTTATACAATGGATCCGACACTTTAACTTCGGCACCGACTTTAACATTTACCGATGTTGGGACAGTTGGGTAAAGATATACCACTGGTTTGGCACAGCCATACCCTGGCGCAAGTTCTTGACCCACATACACAAGGTATTGGTCTTGAGGGTCTTTAACCACAATAACGCCGTGGCTCTTAATAAAGTCATCTTTGGTAATACCGCTATTTGGGATTGATTTGTCATCTTTAGCGTAGTCTGTAAATTCTTCGTAAGCTTTTTGAAGAATTGTAGCGCCACCGTCGCTGAACTCGTAAACCGTCTGACCTTTAGTAGTTTTGCCAGCCTCAATTAAGTCTGATTGCTTAACAAGATCAGCTCGACTTACGCTTGCTGACAAGCCACCACAGCCACGGGTAATGGGCTGGAACTTGCTAGCGCCTGCGGAGCCATTGCCACGGCTCCACTGAAAGCCAGAGCTATCGAGTGCGACTGGCTGATAGTTCATGTCTACAACGGTTTGAAGCGGGGTGATAATTTGATAACCAATGCTAGTTAAACCGGTATCGCTGTATTTACGTTCTGTCTTTGTTAACTTGCTGCCGCCATATTCTTTGACGGTTTTGTAGTCGGTTCGGTCGCTTACAGGCAAACTATTCTGATTAGACAAGCGCTCCCCAAGGTTAGGATACTGAGATTTTAATACATTGTATTTGTTATCAATTTCAAACTCACGAGGAATGGAAAGTGAGTCGTAGTGGGTTGTGTTGTCGATTTTTATTGCTGGCTTGAGCTGATCTGTTAACTGCTTGTCGTCTTGTTCATTGTAAGTCGCGAGCGTATCAGGGTGGGCAATAACTACCACGTTGCCGGCTGCATCTTTTTCAAATAAGTAAATAATGTCATTTAGGGCAACCGTGGCGTTCATTATTATTTTTTTGCCAGCCCGTTCACCAACTTCGTAGTAGTCGCCAGTATCAAAATCGGCTTCCTTAAAATAGTTTTGTTTGGCGATTGGCTTAGGTTGGGGGTACCATGTTTCGCCGGTAGTTGGCTTAATGAACTTTGCTAGGTCGGCACTCAGTTTTTCCGTTTTGGCGGCTTCTTCTTTTTCAATCTCCGCTACTTTAGCCGAACTTTGAGCAGGGGCTGGTTTTTCGTCGCGGCCAAATAGTAACCAGCCGGCTCCTACGCCGCCCGCTATGAGTAAGATCGCTACAAGTACTAGAATAATGTTCCGTTTTTTGTGAGATGGCTTTACTGGATCGGGTGTCACAGGTGTAAAAACCGGTGATTGTTCATTGCTTTGTTGTTGATTGTCTTCCACGTTTGTCCCCTTAAACGCTAATGTTTACCGTTATTATACGAGTAAAACTGTAACTGCCAATAGCCTAAACTGAGTTTTGTCTGTATGGCTTTTAGGCTATACTAGCCCAGATGAGTAAGACCAAAAAACAATCCCTGTGGAGTATCTACGCCTTTTCAACAACCATTTCGGTCCTATTGCTGGCCTTTGCTGGCTATAAGACTGGTATACATGGTTTGTTTCTTGTAATGGCACTTGCGGCACTTGAAATCTCACTCAGCTTTGACAACGCCGTTGTTAACGCTCGTATCTTGAAGCGCATGAGCGCAGCATGGCAAAAAGCCTTCTTAAGCATTGGTATCATTATTGCCGTTTTTGGTGTCCGAATTATCTTGCCGATCTTCCTAGTAGCGGCTGCGATTGGTAGCGACTTTGGCCACGTGCTTGAACTAGCTATGAATAACCCGACCGAATACGGTCATAAGCTCGAGGAGGCTCATCCAATGATTGCTTCATTCGGCGGTATCTTCTTGCTCATGATCTTCCTTGATTACTTCTTTGAAAAGCGCAATATTAAGTGGATTCCGTGGCTTGAATCTCGTTTACAAAAAGTCGGTGAGCTCAAAAATATCAGCCCAATGATCGCAGTTGCAGCACTACTTGGCGGTAGTCAATTGGTTGACCATCACCACCGTGAAACGGTCTTGCTAGCCGGCCTGGTTGGGTTATTGGTGTACCTAATTA
>JALQXV010000028.1 GCA_023263015.1 Candidatus Saccharimonadia bacterium | reverse complement strand
ATGAAGCCGGCCATAAAGTCACTAGCTGGCTTAATTAGTGTTTCGTACAAGTTACGGACGAATTCTTTGTCTTTAGAGTATTGGTAATATTCACCAAGCATAAAAATAACACTGGCTGTTTCATCCTCTTGAATAGCAAGTTCAGGTTGGCCGTTTTGGGTTAGCGCATGCCAACTACTGCCGATCGCTTTATCTGGCTGGTATTTATGCGCAAGATAGCCTTCTGGCGTAAGTACGTCGCGACAAAATTCAAAAAATTTCTGAGGCTCTTCTTTATACCCTAGCCGAATGAGTGGCCATAGGGCATAGGCACCATCACGTGGCCAAACATAGCTATAGTAATCGCGGCCATAGTTATAAATACCGGAATCGCAGGAAGCAATAATGCCGCCCCGAGCATCAATGTGAGCTTTAATGACGAGCAGGGAACGCTTTACGGCTGTTAAATATTCAGCGTCTACACCATGGAGCACATTTGCTCCGGTAGAAAGCCACTCGGCCCAGTGCTGGCGATTAGCAATTAATCGCACCACAACTGTCTCTTCTTTTAGTTTGCGAAGTAGTTTCTCGCCGTCAAATCGTGTTTCGGCAGCCACAATCCAATAGTCTACATTGGCGCTTTCGTTGGCTGGAATGTTGAGCTTAAAACGAATAACCGAATCAACGCCGCCATGTTCTACGTTGCTGCCGGACAGTTCGCCGTCCTCAGCGTCCTTAAATGTACCTTCTTTACCTTCGATACCGTAGCTACCGACAGCGTGCTGGTCAAAGCCTTGGTCGGTTCCACTCACTTGTCCACCAACTAACAAGCAGCAGCGGCCCTTATAATTAAGAATGTAGTGATCGCTTGGCACGTACTGGGCGGTGTCGGCACGACCATTACGCGAGATTTGGAATACTTGATGCATAAACAAACGAATTTCACGCTGTTCGTCGGCTAGATTATTGACCAGAACATATCGACAAAATGCATTAGATTCAAAGTCTACAAAGTCGCTGAAGACTAGTTCAATTTGTAGGCCGTCATTGCGCATAATAACGTTACTAATCATGGCATCTTCATCTAACGAACAGTTAATCTGCCAGTTTCCATCGTCTACCCAAGAAAACACGCCGTTAATCCAAACACCAATTTTATGGTGAACGCTGCGTGCGGTCGTAAGATTATCGAGTCCCACGTATGGGTAGTAAAAGTCGTGGACTAAGCCTTTTTGGTTTAGACCAATCGCTAAACGTCCGTTACCCAATATTGCTGATCGTGCCATTACTGCGCTCCTGCTCTTAAGCGTAAGTCATGCCACGCATTCATAAAATTGGTATAGGCCTCGTATGGACTTTCGTATGGGCTAAAGTAGGCGTGAATATCGCCGTCGTTAAACCACTTGGTACACATATAGTAAAAGTGGTCAGAAGTTTGCAGTCGCCGCCAATCTTCTATAAGCGCAAAGTCGCCACTTTTGATGATCGGTGTTTGGAGTTCGTACAGCGCCTCGATAGCTTGCTGCTGCATTGGATTGCCAAGCCACGCCGAAAGATCGCGCTCTGTATCAGCCCATGTAGTGGTGTGTGGTACATCAACCTGATCAACGGGTTGATAGGCGTCAGCAGCCTCAGAAACGGTCATAAAGGTATGTTCTGGGTTTTCAAGCCACTTTGCTGGCATGTGTTCAAGAAAATCAAAGATACCACTGTCATCCCACTGGTGCTCACCAAAGGTTTCGTAGTCCATGAATAAGTTAAAGTTTGTTGCATCGCCTGACTGACTAAGCCAGTGCGTGAACTTGTCGGCTGTTAATGGCCATTCGGACCATTCGCGGTTGCTAAAACGAAAGGCAATATCATCACTTAGCTTATAGTTCTTCATGAGCAAGCGAATATTATTGGTATAGGTAGGTCGATATACAAAGTTAGGACTGCGCCAGCCAAGAACCGGATCCCAACCTTCGGCTAAAATCGCTTTATAGCCAGCTCGATCTGCCCAGTAGGCTAGATCATTGTTGTAGCTGAGTTCGGTGTTACGAAAAACTTGTGGCGTAACACCAAACAGTTCTTGGACCTTTTCACGGTGCATTTGCACCTGCATTTCAAATTCTGCCTGAGAATAGAAGAAGGCAAGGCTATGGTGGTACGTTTCACCAACAATTTCGACACGACCAGTTTGAACAAGTTCTTGGAATGACTTAAGTGCGCCTGGGGCCCACTGTTGTAGCTGCTCAAGAACGGTTCCGGTTATGGATAGGCTTAGCTTAAATTCGGGGTGTCGGTGGAGCAGTTCTAGTAACTTTTGGTTAGTTGGGATGTACGACTTAGCAGCAACTTTATGTGCAATCTGTTCATTACTGCGGCGATCATCGTAGTCAGCACCAAAGTAATCATGCTTGCTGCCGGCATCAAAAATAGTATAGTGCCGGATACGGTATGGCTGGTGCACATGAAGATACAGAACAATTGATTTCTGTTGGCTCATACGGCTAACGCCTCCGTGCGGTGGTGAGCATAAAGATTGAATAGTTTGTCGGCGGAGTCATCCCACGTTAGTCGTTCGTATTCAGACAAAGAGTTGCGATGTAGCTCGTCGCGTAAAGCGTCGCTGCGTAGTACGCTAACAATTTGATTAGCCATTTCATCGGTATCCCAAAAGTCTACCTTGAGGCAGTTCTTAATAACTTCGGCGACACCTGACTGACGACTAATTAGAGCTGGGGTACCATAGCCAATTGATTCGAGCGGAGTTAAACCAAACGGCTCAGACACAGATGGCATTACGAATAGGTCGGCAATACTGTAGGCATCACGGTAGCCTTTACCGCGTTGGAAGTCGGTAAAGATAACATTTTTAGAAATACCAAGCTGGGCAGCCAGATTGATAAGTTCATAATACTGTTCGCCAGAGCCAACCATTAATAGCAATGACTTTGGCTCACGAGCAACCACTTCTTTAAAAGCTGTGAGTAGGTTAGGCAAGCCCTTTTGAATAGTTAGGCGACCAATACTAGCTACCACTTTGTAGCCGTCTTGCTTCATTTTAGTGAGGTATTTATAGGCATTGGCACCACTTTCAGGTACTAGTGACTCGGTGTCGAAGCTGTTATGTACAACGTCAATTTTGCTAGCAGGGATACCGTATTCTCGCACGATCGACTTTTTAGTATGGTTACTGACAGCAATAATTTTATCGGCAATCATCATCGACATGCTCTCGATTTCACGAACTAATGGATTGCCACCATGCTCAATACCAGCTCGGTCTGACTCGATTGAATGAATGTGCACGATGAGTGGCTTACCGGTGAGCTGCTTAGCTCTAACAGCAGCGCGGCAGGTTAGCCAGTCATGGGCATGAATAACATTAAACTCTGCATCCTCAATGATGCGTTCAACGGCCTTTTCATAAATAGCGCTTTGACCAAGGATATCGATGTACTCGACTTCACCGGTGTTTTTAACATACTTAAAGCTATCATAGGCAATGCCGGCTTTAAGCACGGCCGAAACATCCTGAGGATGTGCGGCATGAATTTTCATGAACTCGATGTTGTGCTCTGCGGTGTATGGCAAAACAAAATTGATTTCGGCACCTTTAGAAGCAAGCGCTTTACAGAGTTGATAGCAGGCGACACCAAGACCACCGCTGTTATGCGGAGGCAATTCCCACCCAAGCATCAAGATTTTCATCTCCGTTTATGTGCCTCTTTATTTATGTCTTACTGTTCACTTAAAAGTATAAGCGGAATGCTTTGTAACATCAACCTTTTAAGGCAATATTTTTACGGAGATAGGATTTTACTTTTTAAGAGAGCGGCGGCCACTTGATAATAAGTGGCTTTCGTAGTCTTCTTTGCTGCCGTAGGTTGCAAACTTTGCTTGATAGGCAAAGGCTGGATTATCGGGCTGGTTGCGGTGCTTAACACCACACCAGTAATATTCGGTGCGACGACCAATTTCGCTAATGTAGGCAAAGCTACCGTTCATATACGAACAGTATGCGCAGTTAATTTTGTCAAAAAGGGTTAAATAGCCAAGCTTCTCGCGGTCAAAATAAATATAGTCCATTAGTTTGACCCGTTCGATGCCGTAGAGCCTAAAGCAAGTGGCCTGATAAATTGTGGCTGCAACTTGCAGCAGAATGCCAGGGACCACCGGCATCCAGATAAATGGTATTGATAATACATGTTTTAGCCACTTAGAAAAGGTGACTTCCGTCTTTGCGGGTACGGGCATAGAACGCTCCAGTTTTTATAAAAATTATCTAAACAATAACATATTTATGGCCACGTACGCCACTTTCTAGATTCACCAAAGAAGTCTGCAAGACGCTTTGCAGCTGACCTGCGAAAAGAAATTTGATCCTTAATTCGTTGATACAACGAAGGCTCGTCTAGCACTGCACGAGCGGCTTCTAGTACAAAATCTTCATCTTCATGTCGAATGTTAAAGGAATATGGGGCTTTCCATGTTTCTTTGGCACCAACAACTCCAACCATCATGCACATTTGTGGGTTTGGCGGCTGCCTAGTTTCGGTTCGGAACCGCTCAACTATTTCTGGTGGCTCAGCAACACATTCGGCTGCCTGAACAGCACTAAATAGCACGCTAAGTTCTGCTTCTTTATCTAGCGTAGCAACTACTTCACAAGAACTGCTCGGTCTCATATTGCTACGGTACTGCTAATTTAAATGGTCTGCAAGCGTAAGAATTACTGCGCCCACTGTTTAATAGCTCGCAAGGCTTCACGAGTACCGTACTGAACTGAAGCGTTGATAGTTTCAAAGTGTAGTCCGCTACTTACAAATAGTGTACGGTTTTTAAGTTGATACGTATCTTCAAATTTGTTGTACCAACCATCGTCAAGATCAGCCTGAGACAAGTGACCAAAGTAATCTTTCCAGTGGTAAACCAATGCTTTAGATTTATCTACAATTGAAGCGTCTAAGTTATTACGCAAGCTCTTATCGGCTAATTCTATCAGTTCTTTGTCGCTATAGTTTTTGCCTTTGGGTTGGTATAAGTATAAGCAACCGATATTAGAATCCTTGAAGCGTTTGTAGTTAAGCATAACTTCACCTAAGAGATCGTTCTGTTCGCAAGCTCCACGGTTTAGCGTGCCTATAGCATCTAAGCCATCTACTTCACACAAAATTGTTACGTAATGGTTGTAGCGCATTTTAGACATAAATGCAGCGTCGTCTGCCGATTGATCTAGGTATCTAACGGCCGCCGAAAGTGGGGTAGACACAACCACATAGTCGTAGTCTTTGGTTATGTGATTAGCGGTAACTTTTACACCTTTAGGCGAACGTTTTATAGAAGTTACATCGTGGTTAAGAAGCAGTTGCTCGGCTTCGTACGATTCTGCAATGCGCGCCCAGATACCTTGCGTACCAATGTCAATTGTATGCAAAGGCAGTGATAAATGACCGAACTCTAAATACTGGTGGTAGTACAGCACGGCCGGTGTTAGGGCAGGGTCTTCAAATTCAGCGTACCCGAACCCTTGGACAACGTGCGAAAAACGACTAACCACCTCTGGTGAATAACGTTCGGATAAGCTTTTATTAAGAACTTTTGGTCGATTGGTATAACCCGCGTGCTTAGATCGGCGGTAGCGCAAGTATTCAAAACCGTACGCTAATAGGCCATTTGGCTTTAGTAAGGCTTTTACGTAGTTAGGTGAGCCTGGCTTAAAGACAAAGCTCGATCGGCTGGAGTCTTTAAATCGAGAAGTAGGAATATCATATTTACAGATCAGTTCTCGCAATTCGTTATAGCCAGAAGATTTACTAGTAATAGCAACAGCACCCACCTCATAACCACCTTTTTGTCCGTTTGTAACGGTACCGTCAGGGAATACTGTATGGCACTTGCCACCGACCCACGAATTCTTTTCGTAAAGAGTAACCTCGAACCGGCTATCTTCCCTAAGAACTTCTGCAGCGCTTAAGCCAGAAGGGCCAGCTCCAATTACGGCGACTTTAATTTTTTGTGGCATTGCTATGTATAGTACCCCATCAAGTCATTTTACTGCAGTATCGACTCAAAGACCGGTACTGCCGAAACTACTGTGGACGCGCGATACTCAGCAAGCATATCTTCGCCTAAGGCAGCAAAGCCTTTTTCCACCACATCCATATACGATCCAGGCAAAATAATGTCGGTGATAGCTGTTTCATCAGCACTCAGAATATGATGAGTTAAGCCAGAATACGTATACACAATGCCATCTGGAGCACCAGTAATGTCCGCTGTTACATCAATCCGTTCGTAGTGGCTTTCGCGTATGTCCATCTGCTTTAAATCATTGTCGGTGACCTCAAAAATAATGCCGTTAGGATTAGTAGGTTTGTTGGATTTATAAACATTTAAGGCAACAACCAACTTAGGCTCTAGGCCGGTACTGGTGACTTTAAAACGGCGGGGCATAGCTAAATTGTCAACGACCACGCTCCAATCTCGGGTATAGCCATTTAAGTACACGGGGTAAACAATATTGGTTGCATGTCCCAGCGTCAGGGCAATTTCGGCTGGGTCAACCAATGAGCCGTAACCAAATACATACTGTTTCATTGGTTTCGTTTTGTTTTTGTAGTCATTACAAATATTGTAGAGTAAAACTAGAATATATGCTGATTTTATTGCACACATCCAAAACCATGCGCACCAGCGCTACCAACAGTATTACCGCAACTCAGCCGGCATTAATTGAACATGCGCAGGAATTACAGTCATACCTAAAATCTTTGAATATCAAAGAACTGGCTCGTTCAATGAAAATTTCTGAAAAGCTAGCTGTTCAAGTATCTGCAAAGGTGCATGCTTGGCAACCTATTGGTAGCGGCCCAGCCGCCGGAATGTTTTTAGGCGATATCTTTAGCGGCTTACAAGTACAAACGTGGTCAAAAAGTGATTGGGAGTACGCTCGTGATAATCTTCGTATCTTGTCGGGGCTTTATGGAGTTTTAAAACCAACTGATTCAATTGATTCTTACCGATTAGAAATGGGTTACCGTTTCTCAAAAGAACCATACAAGAACTTATACAAGTTTTGGGGTAATACGATCAGCGAGCAGTTGCCATTTAGCGATGTAGTCGTAAACCTCAGTGCCGTTGAATACTCTAAAGCGATTACTTCGTACGTAGATGGCAAAGTAGTTATAGCTCCAAAGTTTTTAACTGTTAATGAAAAGTTGGGTGAGCCAACCTTTGTAGTAGTGCACGCCAAAATTGCTCGCGGCGCCTTTGCGCGATGGATGATTGCTAACAAAGTAAACGACGCATCTCAGCTAACAAGCTTTAATGAACTTGGCTATAACTACAGCCAAAAAATGAGTTCGCCATTAGAACCGGTTTTTATTTGTAATGAGTTTGGCGGCATTGGATTGAGCGTTCGGCTAACCTGAGTAACAGAGGTGCTACAATTACAATAATGAACCTTCTATCTCGTCGACTAACACCCCTATATTTGAGCAACTTGGTAGTTGGGTTCATGTTTCATTATTCCATTGTATTTCCATACATGGATAAATTAGGCTTTACGACCTTTCAATTGGTAATGTACGCCGTAATTACTAACCTAGTTGTATTTATGGTAGAAATTCCAGCAGGTATTCTTGCTGATCGGTGGAGTCGTAAAGGCGTACTGCTTACTTCATTGATATTTATGGCCATTGGTTGTGGATTATTAAGTACTGCTACCGACTATACGAGTTTCATGATTGCTACAGCATTCACTGGATTGTACTTTGGCATGTCGAGCGGTGTGCTAGAAGCTATGACCTATGATTTATTGCTAGAAAATAAGCAACGACATAATTACGAAAAGATAATCGGCCGCCTACGTAGCATCCAGACAGTCGGCTTTGTTATCAGTTCGCTCGGTGGTGCAGCCATTGCAAGTGCGTTTAACTTTAAAATACCGTTTTATCTAAGCATCATCAGTTGTGTAGTTGGATTTTTGATCTTATTACGCTTTAAAGAGCCAAAATTGCACCGTGAAGTTGAGTCTGCGCAACTTGTTAAACACATTGGCACGCTATTCAAGCTACTAATCAAGCGTCCGGAAACTCGTTTATTAGCACTAACAAATACTGTCATTGGAATAACATTTTGCTTTATGCTCGAAGTTGATCCGTTATGGCCAATTGCTTTGGGCTTAGCGACAATATGGTATGGCCCGCTCAATGCGCTACTGCTCTCCAGCCAAGGCTTGGCTGGCCTGATAGCTGGTGTTGCTAGCATTCGTCTTTGGGTTATTAGACTACTTGGAGTTGGGCTGTTCTTGGCCTGTTTAGGTTTAACGATCCAGAACATTTATTTAGTATTCACCAGCCAATTTGCGCTGGTTACATGCGCTACTACATTGATGATTATTTTAAGCGGCCGGATACAAGATACATTGCCTTCGTCGCAACGCTCGGGTAGCGAGTCAGCAATAAGTACAATCTCAAGAATATTCTTTGTGGCACTTCTTCCGTTATTTTCGCTAATTGCACAAAACAAATCAGTGTTTGTAGCCGCGTGGATGTTAGTATTCATTTCGTTCTTGGGAGTTATTGGTATTGGCATGAGCTTTAAACAAGCGAAAGTAGCGGCATAAGGTATACTTCAAATATGGGAAAAGCAGCTCGAGCTATTATCTTTAATAACAATAAAATCTTGGTTATGCGCCGTAATAAACAAGGCGCAGACTACTATACGCTCATTGGCGGCAAGGTTAGCGACGATGAATCAATACAAAAGGGCTTGATTCGTGAGGTCAAAGAAGAAACTGGTATGACCTTAACGGCCGCTAGCTTGATGTTCACAGAAAAACACCCTGAGCCATATAACGATCAGTACATTTACTTATGTGAAGCAGACTCGTATGACTCGGTGGCGCTATCGGTAGATTCTGAAGAAGCAATTATGAATAAGCAGGGCATTAATGTTCACGAACCAATGTGGGTTAGTATAGGTGTTTTTGAAAAGTTGCCGTTTTTAACTGGACCACTACAAAAGGCAATTATGAACGCTATTCAAAAAGGCTTTCCTAAAGAGCCACTGGAACTTTAGTCGTTTAGAACCTTAAGTACGCATTGTTCTTCAACTGTCATATATTTTTTAGGTCGCATATTGGCCATAGTTTTTTGTAGTTTAGGTATCGACACACCGTCTTCAAAGACAGTAAACACTCTAGGATCAATATATGAACTTTTAGCTACGGCTGGAGTATTACCTAGGCGCTTCGCAACTTGCTTTACAACTTTTTGGATTGTTTTAGTTGTAGCGGTTTTAGTTCTTGCTTCAGAATGATCCTCGGCTAGTAAAGCCGACACGGCCAGCAGGGTGCCGCCCCACGTTCTAAAGTCTTTAGCCGTAAATTCATCACCCATATAACGCTTAATGTACTTATTTACATTATTACTGTGAATGTCGTGCAGCTTGCCGTCACTATCAAGATACCTAAAGATTTCGTAGCCTGGCATGTCATCAAGCTGCTGAATAATGCGGGCTATTTGTGGATCGGTGATCTTTTTGACGTGCTGTTTGCCGCTTTTACCAACAAAATCAAAGGTCACCGATGTTGTAGTAATGTTGGCATGCTTGCTCCTTAGCGTTGTAATACCGTATGTCTGGTTTTCTTTGGCGTATTGTTCGCTACCCACTCTAAAGAATTGTTCATCGATCAGTTTTACAATGCAGGCTACAACTTTAGGTTCGTTTAAGCGTTTGCGGGCTAAATCTTTTTTGATCTGTTTACGTAACTTGGGGAGTTTTTCGGCAAAACGCAGAATCTTTTCGTACTTGAGTTTGTCTTGCTTAATCCGAAATGTAGGGTGGTAGATAGCTTGGGTGCGGCCAGCATTGTCGATACCTTTGGCTTGGATTTTGGCAGACTTTGAGGCCGAGATTTGTACATCCGTCCATGCAGGTGGGATGACAAGGGCGTTTATGCGATCAATTTCGGACTGATCGGTAATTTTAGTACCGTTTTTATAGTAGTCGAAATGCTTACCGGATTTCTGTCGTGTGATCTGCATAGTAGAAGATTGTACATATACAGTGCGGTTGATACTGTTATCTTTATTACAGTTAGCTTGTTTCTAAAATAGTAAGCTTTGCTTATGAGTGACACCAGCTATGCCGATAGTTACCGTAATACTGATTTTCGGAAGCAACCATACAAATATAAGATTGGGCGCGGTGAACAAGGCGTCCTAATGGCTGAACCGTACAAAAGTGAAATACTGCCACACTGGAAGTTTGCCAAGCCAGACATAGCCAAAAAGTCGGCACAGGCTATATACAAACTATTTAATGACTATGGCAAGCAAAACGATTTTGTTGGCATGGATATGGCACGTAAGTTCTTGCAAATGGGTTTTACAAGGGCACGGCGCTATGCGAATCACCCAAGCGGCACAAAGTACGCAAAAGATGGTTCGGTAAAAAAGCAGGCCGAAGATTGGGGTACGTCAGAAAAGGCACAGTCGGCGCAGATCTTTTACCGTTACTATGAAAAGGCAAAAAATGATAAACAGTATCTAGACCTTAAAGAAAAGCATAAAAGCGGGGAGTTATATGAAAAAGGGTGATCACGTAGCATGGCAATGGGGAAATGGAGTTGCAGAAGGTGTAGTTGAAGAGGTTTGCACTGAAAGAACCGAGATTCAAAGTAGGAACAAGAAAATTACACGAAACGGCAGCAGCGATAACCCTGCGCTAATAATTAATCATGCATCGGGTAATAAGGTCTTGAAGTTGGCTAGTGAGGTTACAAAAACGCAACTGTAACTTATTGCACTGTTTTTAAATATCCCGATTGTTAGCATGTGCCTAATGTAAGTTATCAGGAGGCACAATGGCAGATCAATACGCAATGCAAAATCCAGTAAGTCAGTATCCAAAGCTCGACATACCAGAGCAGCGCCAAAACGAACCTGGACTTGATTCAGACATGAAGCCAAAGGCTGACCACGGCGAAGAGACGTACCGCGGGTCAGAGCGGTTAAAAGGTAGAAAAGCGCTGATAACTGGTGCCGATAGCGGAATTGGCGCAGCAGTCGCAATTGCGTATGCCCGTGAGGGCGCAGATGTGGCAATGAATTACCTTGAAGCTGAAGAAACTGATGCTACAGAAATTGCCAAGCAAGTAAAAGCAGCTGGTCAAAAAGTAGTTACAATACCAGGCGATATTAGTAACGAAAATTTCTGTAAAGAATTAGTCGATACCGCACATAAAGAACTGGGCGGCCTAGATATTATTGTTAATAACGCTGGTAGACAATTATTTTGCGAAGATATTACTGAGATTACAACCGATCAGTGGCTAGGCACTTATGCCACCAATATTCACGCTATGTTCTGGATTATTAAGGCGGCACTTCCGCAGCTACCTAAAGGTGCGAGTATTATTAATACCACCTCAATTCAGGCATATCAGCCAAGTCCGACATTAATAGATTACGCCAGCACTAAAGCGGCAATTGCTAACTTTACCCATGGATTAGCTAAACAATTAGCGCCTAAAGGCATCCGAGTTAATGCCGTTGCTCCTGGGCCTGTTTGGACGCCATTGCAGCCAAGCTATGGTCAGCCGATGAAAAAACTCACGCAATTTGGTGAGCAAACACCGTTAGGTAGAGCTGGGCAGCCCGCAGAGCTAGCGCCAGCCTATGTTTACTTAGCCTCTCAGGAATCAAGCTTTGTAATAGGCGAGGTTATTGGGGTGACTGGTGGTGAGCATTTGCCGTAAGCTAGATATACCTAAGCCATATGACGCATTTGTAAATAGGGCACAAAGGCAAGAGAGCGCAAATCGATCAACGCGTGTACCACGATGGCAAATAGTAGATTACCGGTCGTAAGATACATAGCCATAAGTATGGCCCCAAGAATGCCCGTAAAAATAACCCCGACTAAGCCCTGATACCAGTGGACTAAGCCAAATATAAGAACACTAGCTGCGATTGCAATGATAGCATTGTTAGTAGTGGCAAATAGTAAGGCCGGCAAGGCAAGTCTAAAGAATAGTTCCTCTACAATACCAGCGTTTATAGATAGAGCTGTAGTGAACTTTAATTCGACTTTGTTTGTAGGCTGCATCGCTTCGATGTCGCCTGCTGCTTTCATTGCATCGTTAGAACTTTTAACTTGTGCGACAGCACCGAGAATGGTGCCGAATACAAGTGCAGCAATGAAACCTATGATCACGCCTTGATTCTGACTAACTATTGTGCCGAATGCGCTAGCATTAACTTGGGCAAGTAGTTCGTTGTATTTGTCGTCAGTAGCAATGAGCATAATGACACCGAGACCTCCAAACATAAGAAATGATTCGATTATCCAAGACTTGAAAGACTTTTGCCGCTCGGCTGTTTTTTTGAATTGCTTGAATTTAACGTAGCTTTTATTGCTCTTGAGGGTGCGATAGGTGAGGATGGAGAAAATTGCGATCGTAAGAAGGAGGTAAGGTAGATTCATGCGTTAAATATAACAGTTAGCTTATTGTTTAACGGTAATATTGTTAACAAATAGTAAGCCTTTATCAAACTCTTTGTATACTAAACATATATGAGATTCTTCTTTCAGCAGCTGAAGTCCGATTGGGCGCCACTTAAAGGTAACTGGCATGGCTATCGTTCTGCCATGGTTCGTTATTCGATAAAGAATATTATCTTCGAGATTAACGAAGAGATCGTGGTTTTCTTATATAACATAAAGATCAATCCGACCTTTTTCTTGTGGACCTTAATTGTACTTGCATCATCAGTCGGTATTACATTGTATGTACCATTAGAATTAATCAAGGATCTTCTAGAAAAATCGGTTCAGGGTCTCTTCGGGTTCATAACTATATTTATTACTGCGGCTATTTTTATTGCCACGCTTACGTCCACATTTAGCTCTAAGCAATCCGAAGAAATACGCTTATTGAATTCAGGAATACAAAATATTGATAATATATTCAAAGATCTTTACTTTTACTCAAGGGACTATACGGATGAAAATCAGAAGTGGATCCTCATGTGCGCTCACGCTGCAGAAAGCGTGTTTGATCAAGGTAGTTATATGGAATTTAGAGATTGGTATCGAACTATCGAAAGTGACTTTGCGGGAGGTAACTTTGAAGCAAGTCGAAAATTTCCATTCGATATAGCCGCAAATGCCACCGTGAGCGATCGTTGGGCTATCAAACAAGGTTTGCAAATTGCAGAAACAGATCTCCAAACCAGAGTCACTGGAGTATATGATTACTTAAAAAATCATAAGGCTCAGGTAAGACAGCTAAAGTCGGTAGTGGGCAAATACAGCTACCCCAATGTAGGCTTTCAGCCGTATGGATTTGGCTCATTTATTGGTTCAAGACTCACTCGCGTTGTTTTGTATGGCTTAACTGCAATCGTTTTGGCAATAATCTTTAATACTGTATCTGGGCAGCAACATAATTTAGTAACTGGCGTTGATTTACACTTTAGAACATTACTCGAATTTAGCGCGGTCTGCCTTTCGCTAGGAGCGATTACGATTTCTATAAGGTATATGACAATGTTCTTAAAATATTTAAAAGCAAACAGCCCTTACTACAATAATATGGGCGGGGCAGAAATAACGCCTATGTCTTATGACGAAAGTTCACAGGGTCAGAATATTTTTTGGGGAAGGTAATACGATATAATTTGAAGTATTGCTTTGTTTAGTTGCTTATTCCATGGTAAAGCAAAAAGATGAACGCCTATAAATACCCCCTGTAACCCTTATAGAGACGCTAGGGGGCGATTTGAGTTCAAAAACGAGTATAGACATGCACAAGCAAAAGCTTTATTATTGTAATATATGAATGATGCAGGTTTTGGAAATAATACAAGTAAGCGGATAAAAATCAATCAACGCCGTTACCTAGGAAGTAAGACCAAGTTGTTAAAGTTTATCGAAGAAATACTTGACGAGGAAAAAGCTGATTGTAAGGTGTTTGCGGATATATTCGGTGGCACTGGAGTTGTAGCTCATCACTTTTACGATCGTGCGGATGTGATTGTTAATGACATTTTACAATCAAGCTATCAGTCGTATATTGCATACTTTGGAAAGGCACGAATTCGTCAATCTTTTCTTGATAAGAAAATTGAAGAATATAATACGTTGGGCTCTGAGAAGATTACAGAAAATTACTTCTCAATCAATTTCTCTAATACCTATTTTGACCGAGAAAATTCCTTGAAGATCGGTGCTATTCGTGAGGATATTGAAACCCAATATAAAAACGGAAATATCAATGACAGGGAGCGAGCCTATTTAATAACATCATTGATTTATGCACTTGATCGTATAGCCAATACAGTCGGACATTATGATGCTTACAGAAAAGTAGATATACCGAAACGAGCACTTGTACTTCAGCCCCTCGATATAAAAAGCTCTAAATCAAAAAGCACAATATACAATCAAGACGCCAATGAACTTGTCAGGCATATTAAATCAGACATCGTTTACATAGATCCTCCATATAATTCCCGCCAATATTCAGACGCTTATCACTTGCTAGAAAATATTGCAGAATGGAAAAAAGAGCCTGTTCATGGTGTGGCCAAGAAGATAGATCGTACACATCTTAAGAGTAAATACAGTCTGAAGACTGCGGGTGAGGCATTTAGCGACTTAATAGACAAGATTGACGCAAAGTATATCCTTGTTTCATATAACGATATGGGTAAGAGCGGGGACGCACGTTCACAATCACGAATTACGGATCACGAAATAATTTCCGCACTGGAACGGCGTGGGAATGTTAAGATTTATGAAAAATTATTCAAGCAGTTTACGACCGGTAAATCATCAAAGGATGATCTTAAGGAAAGAGTATTTTTCTGTAGGATTGGCAAGAAAATCCAAAAAAAGAGCGTGTCTATCCCGAAATCTAAGAATGAAGATACTAGGGAGTTCGTAAAATCACCCTTAAATTACACTGGCGGCAAGCATAAGTTATTGCCGCAAATCTCGAGATTTATCCCTGATGATATTGATACTTTTTATGATGTTTTTTGTGGTGGTGCCAACGTGGGAATCAACGCAAAAAGTAAAAGCATAGTCTGTATAGACAAAGACAAAAACGTCATAGACTTACATAACCTTATATCTTCTACAAATTTCGACAAGCTACACCAAGATATACTTGCGATAATTGATAGGTTTGGGCTCAGCCATAGCTATTTAGAGGGCTATGAAGTCTATGGAGCAGAAAGCTCTAAGGGCTTGGGATCATTCAACAAGGATAAATATTTATTATTGCGAGAAGAATATAGCAATACTAAGCAATCAACAGAAAAAACGACGCTATTGCTTGTTCTGATTATGTACGCATTTAATAATCAAATCCGTTTTAATTCCAAGGGCGATTTCAATTTACCAGTGGGGAAGCGTGACTATAATGGTAGCTCTCGTCGAAATTTAGCAGCGTTCAACAAAGCTGCAAAAGAAAAGTCCATCAAGTTTGTTGTCGGAGACTTCAAAGATATGAAAAAAACCAACTTGAATAAGGGCGATTTTGTTTACTTAGATCCTCCATATCTACTGGGGCTCGCTTCGTATAATGAAAGTGGTGGATGGGACGAAGTTCAAGAAAAAGAATTATATAGTGTGCTCGATAATCTTAACGAGCGTGGAATAAGGTTTGCTCTTTCTAATGTGACTGAACATAAGGGGCAATCGAATGATATTCTCAAGCACTGGGTAAAGCGCGGTGGATACAACCTCAACAAGTTAGACTACCATTACAAGAATTCTAACTACCAATCGAAAGCTAAGCATAACAGCTCTGTTGAAGTGCTCGTTACTAACTACTAAATAGTTGTTATAATGACAAATAATGGCAGAAGTATGGAGTTTTAACACAACCGTCCGAAATCCCGAACGCATGGAAGCTCTTTTGCGTATCTTGGCTGAGATGGAAGGTACGACATTTGATGGTAATGGTCAGGAGCAATTTTTCGGACTGCAAATAAAGAAACGCTTTTATAAGCCCACACGAGGAACATTAGGCGAAGAACTAGCATCGGAAGTTTACGACTCAGATCAGAACGAAGATCTAAGCGATGACGCCGTAAGCAGAATACTTGAACGATATAGAGGCAGTGTAGATAGCGCAGGGCGTGGACGTACTTCAGTAGCAGTACTCAACAGATTTGGGTTAAGCATTGCTCTTCAGTCTCACGGACCAGTATCTATAACACCTCTAGGCAAAAAATGGCTTCGTGGCGAGATTGACGACGAAGAACTTTTTACAAGATTTCTTTTACGGTGGCAGTATCCTAACCCTATAGAGACCGGATACAGTGGTTTTGATATTAAG
>JALQXV010000113.1 GCA_023263015.1 Candidatus Saccharimonadia bacterium | reverse complement strand
GTCTATTTATTTATACTTTTCATCGTTAAGCGAGACAGGGGTAGCAAAGAACCGATCACTGCCCTATTCGCAGCGATGGGCTTTGGCGTATTAGGCGTTATTGCTGCCGGCACACTCAATAACATCTTTGTGCCGAGCGCGGTCATTGACCAGATTGGCAGTCAAGAAGTTGGCGGGGTACCTACGTGGCAGCTATTTACTGCCGCACTCACCGTTGGGCTAATCGAGGAATCAGTTAAGGCCATTCCTTTAGCTATCTACATCTATAAAAAGCATTATTTTAATGAATTAACTGATGGAATCATTTACTTTGGTATTGTCGGCCTTACCTTCGGTATTATTGAAGATTTTATGTACGCCATAGAATACGGCGGCGGCGTAGGCTTGATGCGAATTATTATGTCACCATATCTACACGCTGGGTTCTGCGCGATTTTTGGCATGTATTTCGTCCAAAAGAAGCTACTCAAACGTTCATGGTGGATAGTGGTGGCCGCCTTTATTGCAGCCGTGCTGGCACACGCCCTATTTGATTTTGCGGCTTTTACAGGCACTGGCTGGTCAGTACTTGCCCTACTCGTTATGACGGTAGTAATTAATGTCGGACTTTTTGTTTTCTTTAGACGAGCTCAAAAAATTGATGAAAAGATGGGTAACAGCGCCGTTGGTATGAACAAGTTCTGTCGCAGCTGTGGTCGCCCAAACAAAGACCGACACCTCTATTGCCTTTACTGTGGTAAGCGTACCTAAACGTAAGCATATTGACGAACCACCCCAAGAATGACAGTATTAAGTAATGAAATGCGAAAACTGTGGTCACGAACTTGTAGCCGGAGCTAGTTTTTGTGGTGATTGTGGCGCTGCGTACACGCCCCCGCACGCTGCCCCCATGCCTCCAGTGCCCCCAACCCCACCTCATCCAGTAAATGATGTCTCGCCACCTCCTCAGCAGCCCGTAGATCCTTATGCAAGTCAGCAGTACGCACCCGCTCCATTGCCACCTCAGCCACAACCTCAACCAATGTATCAAAGTCCGCCGCCACAACCGTACTATCCGTACCCTGGCTACGTTCCAGCACCTAAGTACAACGAAATGGCAATTGTCGCAGCTATTATGATCATTTTCTTTGCGCCGTTATCAATCATCTTTGGCTTTATCGCTCTTGGGCAGATTAAGCGAAGTAATGAGCAAGGCAAAACTCTTGCTGTCGTTGGTATAGTCTTTGGCTTTTTGTCAGTACTTTTCTTTGTGATCTATATCGGCATATTGCTAGCTACTTTGCCTAACTCTTATTAGCCAATCTATCAATTTCAACCCCTGTCACGTATAATGTACTGCATTGTGTGTGCCCTGGTAGCTCAGCTGGATAGAGCAGGAGACTTCTAAGCTCAAGGTCATAGGTTCGAATCCTATCCGGGGCGCCAATTAGGAATATTATGACAAAGCCAATCATTTCAAACGATCAAGCCAAGCAAGACAAACTTTTTTATGTGGTTGCAAACCTGATTATTATTAATGTAGCCGATAAAACGTGTTTACTACTTAAGCGCTCTGCCAACGAAAAAGTTCATCCAGAAAAGTGGGCATTTCCTGGCGGAAAGCTCGAACATGCAGATGTAGCAAATCTGCTCGTAGAATCTGGTAATCAACCTATCGATGGTATAGATAACATCTTAGGCAAGCTTGCCATGCGCGAAGCCAAAGAAGAATGCGGCCTAGATGTCAGCGCCGAAGACGCTGCCGTGACTAAAAACAAAGTTTTTGTGCGGCCAGACGGCGTACCAGTTTTTATGACCATCCTAGCAACCACGTATCAAGGTGGTTCTGTTGTACTTGAAGAAGATGCCTTTACCGATTATGCGTGGGTAACCGAGCCTGAGCTTGAGAATTATGACTGTATCCAAGGTGTTACCGACGAAGCACGTTTAGCAATTGAAAAATTCTGCAAGGCCTAACCATGTCAGAACACGTTCAAAGTGGTGAAAGAAGATTCTGGACTGGCGTAGCGATCGCTGCCTTGCTAGGGGCCTTAGCTATAAGCATAGTGGAACCGTTGGATCACTAAGCATACTTGTCTTAGCGGCTGTTTTAAAGTATAATTACCCCTGTTT
>JALQXV010000090.1 GCA_023263015.1 Candidatus Saccharimonadia bacterium | reverse complement strand
GCATAACCGCTAAATTGCGAGCAAACTACGGTTACGGTATTGCTGCCGAACTAGCTAGCCACTTTGGCGGCGGTGGACACCCGTACGCTGCTGGCTTTAAAATTACTAGTGGCAAACCATTCAACGAAGTAAAATCCGAATGTATCGAAAAAGCTACTGAATTAATTGATACACTAATAGCAGCTCAGGATACTCAAAATGAAACTACACAATACGCTTACACGGTCGATTGACCAGTTTACTCCACTCAATAACAATACCGTCACGCTATATTCTTGCGGCCCGACTGTATACGACAACTTAACGGTAGGTAACTGGACGTCATATATCCGCTGGGACACACTGTCACGAGCAATACGAGCTTCTGGCTACAGTTTAGACTGGTATATGAACGTAACCGACGTTGGACATCTCGTGAGTGACGGAGATGAAGGTGAAGATAAGTTAGAAAAGGGCGCTCGTAGGGAGGGTAAAACTGCTTGGCAAGTTGCCGAAAAATATACTGATGATTTTATTAAGGGCTTGCAGGCCTTAAATATTGATTTTGACTTACGTCATCTTGTAAAGGCTACCGATCATATTAATGAGCAGATTGAACTCATAAAAAAACTAGAAGCTAACGGGCATACTTACGTTATTGATGACGGCGTTTATTTTGATAGCACCACCTTTGCCAACTACGGCAAAATGGCTCGACTTGATTTAGAAGGACAGCAAGCTGGCGCTCGGGTAGATGTAGGTCAAAAAAAGCACGCGTCAGACTTTGCACTTTGGAAGTTTTCACCTAAAGATCAGACACGCGATATGGAATGGGAAAGTCCTTGGGGGAAGGGTTTCCCTGGTTGGCATATCGAATGTTCAGCAATGAGCATGAAATACCTCGGTGAGACAATCGATATTCACACTGGAGGCATTGACCATATACCGGTGCATCATACCAACGAGATAGCTCAAAGCGAAGCAGCCACTGGCCAAGAGTTTGTGCGATTTTGGCTACATGGTAACTTCCTAAAAGTTGATGGGCAAAAAATTTCAAAGAGTCTAAATAACGGATATACACTGACTGACTTAGTTGAAAAGGGCTTTTCTCCGCTCGATTTTAAAATGCTCGTACTCCAAAGTCATTATCGAACAGAAGCTAATTTTACCTTCGAAGCATTAGAGGCCGCTAAAGTTCGACTTAAAAGCTACCAAACGATGGTAGATTACGCAATGCAGCCAACATTGAACTACAGCAGCACCAATACGGCTGCCATATTTAATGCCTACAAGGATCAATTACTTACTGCCGTTCAAAATGACCTTGATACTCCACGCGCAGTTGCTATCTTGAGCGAGCTCGAGTCAACTATACTATCCAGTAATGCAACATTTACCGATCAAGAGGCACTACTAGCATACAGCGAGCTGCTCAGATTCGTAGATGTCATCTTAGGGCTTAAGCTATCAAGCCGAGAAGATATAGACATTGATCAGAAGCAGCTTATTCAAAAGCGTGAGTTAGCTAGACAGAACAAAGACTGGGCAAAGTCTGACGAACTTCGTGATCAGCTCGCAGCTGATGGTATCGAGATCAACGACACCCCTAACGGTGCACGTTGGTATCGCAGCTAGACTAAGCTTCGCCGCGCTTTAATTTTCGTTCTGCAAAGTAATCTTCGATAACGATCTTGATACAACCGGCTACAGGTATAGCTACAATTGCACCAAGTAAACCACCAATACCAACACCAAGTAGAGCGGCGATAAAGACAATTAGCGGCGTTAAGTTATTACCACGAGATTGGATGTAAGGCTGGATAGTAACGTTTTCGATTTGCTGGTAAATAATAAAGTAAATTGCGACAGCGATTGCTAACGGTGCCGACACGAGCAAACAGGCAAGCACAACTATTACTGAACCGAGAATCGTACCGATCATTGGCATGAGCGCGAATAGCGCGATAATACCACCGAGCGCAATTGCGTTAACTGATGCATCAAAGATTTGACTTAGGATAAAGATCGCAATACTTGCAAAAATACCGCCAAGCGCGGCAATAAAGACTTGGCCATTAACATAGTTAGTGACTACCTTGTACATTCGTTCTGCTAAGTGTTGGCGACGAGCGCGTTTTGCGGCTGGCTGCACTTCCCAGAAGCGCCGTAACCAAACTGGTCCTTCAATAAGCATCATAAACGTCAGAACAAGGACGACTATAGTATTGGCGACGGTTGAGCCAATCGCTCCAGCGGTAGACAGTACCGGCTTACCAATATCGCCAAATTTTGCGTTAAAGTCAGAAGTAAAGCGGTTTACCTGCTCATCTAGGTTATAACGATGAATAAAGTCATTGGCTGCAGAATCACCATTTTTAAAGTCTTGAATGGTCGTAGGTACGTCCTTAATGAAATCAACGGTTTGTTTAACAAGTGGCGGCACCACAAACGCAATAAATGCTGCCAGAAACGCTAGTACAAGGACATAAGCTACTGCGGTCGCCCGAACTCGACTCTTACTTTTAAGTTTGTGAGCGATCTTGGAAACAGCTGGATTAAGAGCAAGTGCGAGAAAGAATGATGTGAATATTAGAACCAGTGGCTGAGCGACATTTTTAATAAACGCAATGCCAAGCAGGGTAATAACGACCAGTGCGAGCACTCGAATTACGGTAATAGATTCAATATTAATAGTAAGCTGCTGCTTATTGTTGGATGGGGCCTTACTCATAGTTACTGCTTATTATTAACGGTTGCGGTTGCTTTTGCAAGCAGTGTACAGATCAAGTAGCTGTTCGCCGACTACGGGTGTATCAAATTTAGTGACGAGTTTTTGCTGACGCTCGTGTACAGAAGCTCTCAATTTAGGATCGGTAATATAATCGTTAAGCTTGCCAGCAAAAGCAGTGGTATCGAGCGGGTCGAAAAGAGTTTCCGGTACCGACAACATCACGCTTTCGTACCCTGGGTTATTACCGGCTAAAACTACACCCGCGTTGGCAGCCATGGCTTCAATAAGCACAATACCAAAACTCTCTCCAGAGATTGAAGGGAAGACTGCTATATCAGCGTTCTGCAAGAATCTGATCTTGTCTTCGTTACTAACGAATCCTCTAAAGGTCACGTGGTCTTGTAAATTATTCTTGTTTACAAACGTTTCAAGAGATTGTCGCTGCTGACCGTCACCACAAATATCGACTGTTACATTATCCGGCAGGCGTTTCTTTAATTTTAAGTCGGCCAATGCCTTAAGCAATTGCTGAGCGCCCTTTCGGTGTACTAGTCGGCCCAAAAATACAACCGATAGTTTGTCGATTTTTGTGCTTCTTTTATTGGGTTTAAACTGCATAATCTGCACACTATTGGGTACCACGTCACTTACAATTCCAAATGTTCGTCTCGCAAATTCTGCAGCTGGCTCAGACACACTAACAAACGCATCAAATCGTTTTAAATTTCTGTGCAGCCATAAACCAAGTAATTTTGTGCCCGCAAAACTAATCAATCCATACGGCAGAATATGGAATGTGCCCACGACAGCAACGTTTGACCCAGCTGCCTTTATAACTCGTGCACCCATAAATGGACTGTACGGCACTTGTACATGTAAAGCATCAAACTGTTCAAGATCTAAAACTTCTTTGATTTTCTTACGAGATGCTGGCAAGGGAATAGTCATGGCGTTACCATTAAAGCGCACCTTCACATTTCGTGACATCGAATGAACGCCAGCAATATCCGTTCTAGTAGTTTGACCTACGAGGTACCGTACCTCGTGACCCCGTGACTGATACCATTCACCTAGAGTTCGAATATATTGCTGCACGCCGTCTGGCTTGTCTAAGCCATCGTCAAGTACAAACCCGATCTTCATATTAGCCTTTGGCGTGTTTCTTGGCGTATGCCGCTTGATAAAGGTTTACGTACTGATCAATAATTTTTTCGTAGTCGTATTTCTGGACTTCCTGAGCAGCCCACTTTTGCCACAATGTACGAATCTCTTCGTCAGTACCGAGTAAAGCCAAGCGGCGAGCAAACTCGATCGTGTCTTTAGGATTAACTAGCGAAAGCTGCCCATGCCCCTTTAGGACACCTTCGTAGCCGGTATTATTACCAGCGACCGCTACACAGCCACTTGCCATGGCTTCAAGTAACACAATGCCAAAGCTTTCGCCGTACATAGCTGGCGAACAAAATATATCTGCTTCGCGCAGCATTTTTAATTTAGTCGGTTCATCAATGTAGCCAAGAAACGTAACCCCTTCGATCTTGTTATCTTTAACAATAGCTTCTAGTCGTTCACGTTCAGGGCCGTCACCAGCTATGTTAAGCACGAATTCTGGATGGATTTTTCTTAGTAGTGCAAAGGCCTGCAATAAATACTTAATGCCTTTGCGCTTTTCTAGCCGGCCAACGTAAAAAATACTCTTGGTATTACTCTGAACACGCTGTTCTGCTGGCTTGTACTTTGTTAAATCAATGCCGTTACCAATAATATGCAGATTGCGATTGGTTAAAGTTTTAATGTAGTTAGTTGCAGTGTTCGATACAGCCGTTAGAACATCAATGTACTTAAGAATTGAACGGGTATAGGGCGTAATAACTTTTTCGACCGTGCGAGATGTTCGTCGTTCGCTCATGGCGGCGTGGAAGGTAGCAATATGAATTGCATCTGATCGGGACATGATCTGCAACGAAAGCATTGGGTTCCACGGCTCATGGAAGTGAATTATGTCGAACTTTTCTCGCTCCAGCATCGTGGTTAAGCTACCAACATCAACGCTTGCCGAAATGTCACCCTGAGTACGAGCTGCCCTAAATGGCACCGAACCACCAACAAATAAAATTCCTTCTGGAACTGTTACGTTTTTATCGCGTGGTTGCGGGGTAATAATGTAAGCTTCGTGACCACGCGCAATAATGCCCTCGCGCAGAGCGAGCACGACTTCTTGTACGCCACCACCGCGGAACATGTTATATGGGCAAACAAGGCCTATCTTCATAATTACATGCAATTATAACACTTAGGCGCTTAATAGTGTGCGTAGCTGTTTTGGTACAAATGGTTCTGCTTCTTTAGCTGTAGCCAAAATTGTTGGGGCATGGTTACCAATTTCGCTCGGAATAACCTCTACATACTTAAAGATAACTCGCAGGTGTTGCTCTACAACAGCATTATCAAAATATCGGTCAGTTGCCGTTGAAACATGGTACGTTTTAACGTTTGCTTGGGCATTACACAGATCCATTGTCAGCATAATTTTCATAGTTCGCCAGCGGGTTCGCATATCATTAATGTTCCAAAGCGTCGTTTCAAAGTCGATTCGCCGGTATAGTTCGGCTTTAGACTTAGCGTCCTTCATTTTGCCATGTGATGCGCTGACCGACCCATAGGCGAGGCGTAAAACAGGCTTATTAAGAATTAGCGCCTTAACTACAGCGGCTGGAATGCGCTTTGACAACACAAATGACAACGTCCGCAGACCCCAATATTCTTGCTTACTAAAAATAAAATCATCTCGATGCACAAAACCAGCCAAGCTAATGAACATATCAACTTTCTTGGTTAGTTCAGGGTAGCGTTGCAACATGCGTACAATCAATGGCACCGAAAATGACATGGCAATAATTGTTACTCGTCGTCGCTTGTAACGCATTTTTACAAACGAAGCTAGGTAGTCGGCGTAATTGTCGAGAGTCGGCTTTTCGCCAATTTTATAAAAACTATCCATGCCACCAAAGCCTGGCAAGTCAGGTAGAGTAACACGACCATACTCATTTATACTTTCCGCTAAACCGAACATGCGTTCAAGGCTTGCGTGGTGCCCGTATAAAAGTAGAATTTCGCGGTTCTTCTTTTTGGCAGGCAAAGTGAGCATGCGCCCGTTCATGCCGTTAATGTGCAGAGCGCTCACGTGTTTACTTAATTTCGACTTAAATGCCTTCGCCATTACGTAACAGCGTACGACAGATGAACTATTTGAATCAAATGTGTAATTAACAATTATTCTGTTACAGCATCAACACCGACCCAAACATATTCCCAAGATTCAGGGTCCGGACCTTGGTTTTCGGTGCCTTTAGGATAGCTCGGTATCCAACCAAATTTTTTAGCATGCTCATAGTTATTAGCGCTCAACCACTCAAAGCAGTTTGTAAATTCGAATGAAGAGTTAGGCATGTCATTACAAGCTATATCAACTGTGTAACCGGTATGGTGACGCGAGTAGCCAGGTATTGCCGTTGTACGCAAGATTTGGGATATTTGAGCGTTGTAGTAGCCAGTGCCAATCGCTTGCGGTGAAATTCCGGAATTATTTAGCTGCCCTAAAAATAAAGTCTTTTGATCCTCTGCCGAACGGTAAGCTGCAGTTAACCCAATCGAGATACCATCCGCCTTTGCAGCCTCGACCATATCGAGCCATGGCTGTGCAGCGCGTTGCTGCAGCTCATAATCTTTGCCTACATTCACAAACGCATCGGTAACTGGAGCGCCACGGAGCTGATAACCTCTTGAAACAGCTACTTCACGAATCTTGTCGTCGGCCGCTTCGTTATCGGTAATTGGTGTTTTTTCACTAATTAGGGCCGTGTTCGGGTACGCAAAGTTATTATAAAGATTCTTAAATTCTTCACCTGTAAACGTTTTAAGCGTGCCTTTTTTGGCAGCAACTTGTATGTTTTGCGTTACCGCTGATTGAGTTTGCGCAGGCGTATCCGATGCAGTTGAGTCAGATTGTGTAAGTTTAAAAACCGCAAATGCCGCGCCAAGAATAATGACGGCAGGGATTAACAACAAAAACTTTGAAGTCTTCTTAGCCCTTGACTGCGTCTCCCGCTTTTTAGGATTTATTACTCTCATACGCTTACGTTTATTGTATCCGAACTATTCTGCACGCCCAAGGATTATTGCGTGAAAAGTATAAAATTGGTACAATGCATATCTGTTACAAAACCGCTAAGCAATAGGGCGTCGCCAAGTGGTAAGGCACCAGGTTTTGGTCCTGGCATTCGGGGGTTCGAATCCCTCCGCCCTAGCCAATAAAAACGCATCGACGAAAGTTGGTGCTTTTTTATTGATTAACAGTC
>JALQXV010000066.1 GCA_023263015.1 Candidatus Saccharimonadia bacterium | reverse complement strand
GACTGCTGAGGAGTATCAATGCCGTAATAGTCAGGAAATCGCACCGGTGGCGATGCAATCAAGGTCGTAACTGTTCGGGCTCCAGCTTGGTGCGCGGCTTCGACTAGTCGTGGCAATGTATTAAGTCGAACAATTGAGTCGTCGATTAATATAACGTCTCGACCTTTCATAGAGCCGTGGACAATGTTGTGTTTACGTTTGAGCTGTTCTTGGCGCAGTCTGTCCGATGGCTGCATAAAACTGCGGCCAATAAAACGATTCTTAATGATTGCCTGTCTGTGCGCTAGACCAAGCTCTTCTGCATAGCCTTCGGCAGCCGGTACAGACGTGTCTGGTACGGGAACGACTAAAACGTTGTTGGGGTTATCAATAATTGGTGGGTGCTGCCTAGCTAACTGACGCCCAAAGTTCCGTCGAACCTCGTTAACGCTTAAACCGTATAATTCGCTGTCGTGTCGGGCAAAATATACGAACTCGAACATATCGAGCTTTTCGTCGCCACGTGCCACTTGGCGTGACTCGATACCGTCTTTAGTAATAATTACCAACTCACCTGGCTGCACTTCCCGTTCGTACTGTGCCGAAATGATATCTAAACCACAAGTTTCGGAACTAACCGTATAACCATCTCGGTCGCCAAAACTACCCAAGGCTAACGGGCGAATTCCTTTATTATCCCTAAACGCTGCAACTATACCGTCGTGCATTACTACGCACGAAAACGCACCACGAAACAGTGGATACGATAGTTCAATCGAATCCGCTAAGTCATGGCCACCACGAATGTACTGAGCAATGGCAATACCCATTAATTCCGAGTCGTTGAAGTTTTCGGTTTTAATGTTATGTTTTGCTAAGTGTCTTGTTAAATGATCAACCACTGGCAGGTTACCATTATGCCCAAACGCAAAGTCGATTGCTGGGTCTACGTAAGGTTGCGGGTGCAACTTTTTAGAACCGTGCGTGGAATAGCGGTTATGCCCAATTGCCACCGAACCAGCTAACTGGCCGATTGATTCGCCGTCGTAAACATCACGGACCATACCAAGTCCGCGGTGAGCATTAATTTGTTGGCTACCAACCTGTGAGGTCATACCAGAAGCTTCAGAGCCTCGGTGTTGCATTGCGAACAAGCTTTCATACGCTAAGGCAGATGCCTCAACATCATCATGTCGCCCGACCACCCCTGTCACTGCGCATTTCTCTTGTAGCCGCTCCATTACTGGCAGTATATACCACTGAGCTGATATATAAGAAATTCAAATGTTACGATGTTCAATCAACTAAAAAACCGGCTAATTGCCGGTCATTTAGTTGGTGGGCGAGGAGGGACTCGAACCCTCAAGCCTTGTGGGCAGCGGATTTTAAGTCCACCGCGTATACCAATTCCGCCACTCGCCCATTTTAGGTAACTGAATCATTTTACCACAGTAATTTAAACTGTAACACTTACCATTACTGCTTAAAACGTGTAAAATAGATCCGAATGGCACCTTGGCGGAGTGGTTACGCAGAGGTCTGCAAAACCTTTTACACCGGTTCAATTCCGGTAGGTGCCTCCAATTTGAATCTTTAATTATGCTCGATCATCACTTACAGCGCAGTATTGTTTACCAACTTGCCTTTCAAGATGAAATTCGTTTTAGCGACCTCAAGCCCGACGAAATCGAGAACAAGCTATTTACCTACCACTTAAAGAAAACGCTATCGAGTGGTTTGGTTGCTAAAACCGAAGACGGTTTATACCACCTAACTCCTGAGGGTCGACGCTACAGTACCGGTGTGCGTGATAAGGATCAAATGTTGATTGTAGAACGGGCTCACTCAGTCATATTTTTGGTGATCCGTCGCAAATCAGATGGTGCGTGGCTACTTTATACTCGCCAAACTCACCCTCTGTTGGGCTACTCCGGCGTACCGCACGCTAATCCAAATTCCGAACAGAGTTCTGTACAATCAGCCCACCAGCAAATTAAAGAACGGACTAGCTTAGATGCTCGCTTTAAACCGTTAGGCGGTGGTTACTTTAGGATTTTTAAAGACGGTGCCCTAGAAAGCTTTACCCATTTTACCCTTCTTGTTTGTGACGATGTTCAAGGCGAGCTTATCCCGACCGATACGAAGGCTACATATTATTGGGCTACCGAGCCTGACTTTAACGCGCCAGATATGTTTCCGAGCAGCCAGTCATTAGTAAAGGCCTACCAAGATGGTAAGCCTTTCTTTATTGAAGAAACGTTCTATATTTAGACTTCAATTCTAAAGTTGTCTAAAGCGTCGGCGTACGCTTGATACACACCGTTCGGTGCAGTGCGCCGAATGTGAAGAGAGAGATCACTGTCAACATCAGGCAGCTGCGCAAATGATGGCGGCGTACCAATTTCGGCAGTTAGTGCCTGAGCCTCATTCATAAGTTGTAAACTAGCTTCTCGAACGCAAGTTTGGATAGCAAATGGAGTATCGAATGATGGTGGCTTCATACCTACACAGGCAAGACTTAAGCCAACTTCCCCAACTTGGCGTCCGAGCGCAACGCGCGCCTTAGCGACTCCGGCTTTTCTGTCGGTTACTAAGCCTGTAAAGTGATCCGCCATCTGAACCGTATCACGCAGATCGTATGATAGTGCTCGGTCGGCATCATAATCTTCTGGCAAGTCAGCCATATACGGTAGCTTAAGGCGGCGACGCATAACGTCGCTAAATCTGCCGTAGCCATACCATGCCGTGTTTACGGCGCTGGCGCCAAACAGTTTAGCAGCGTAGCCGCGATTAGTTTCACCTTCAACAACATCAAGTACGTACGACGCAATCGCGAGTCCGCCGGTTTGATGTTCCGCTAGTACAGTGCCGGTTGGTAATTCGTGCCGTCGCTCTATTTCTGAACTTCGTCGAGCTTTAGGCGGAACGTAATGACGTTCGGCAGTTAGATGATGTTTTGGTAGATCGAAATCTTTGAATGGTTTTTTCATACCCTCATGGTACGAACGCTACCAAACTAAAGCAGTGAACAGATTTTCACCTGATTTGTAATAACAATGCTTGAAGACTATTTCTTATAACACAAATAAACTACTCAACGCCCAATTTACGCCAACCTCCGCGGCGGTTATTCTCGGCGACAGCCTTGATCAGTTCAACAAATGCTGCTTCATTTACTGCGTGATCTTTATGGACTTGAATTGAACGCGCCGTACTATTGCTATGACCTTGGTTAATTATATTTTGAGGATCAGGCGCGATTGGATCATAAATAAAAATATTAACGTGGTCTTTTGTTGCCAACAGCGCGCAGATGTTACCCATAAATGTAAAGTATGGCCGATTAGTAAATTTAATTTCTTCAGAGATTTCGGGACACGCACTGTGAATAAGCTGGCGAACATTATTGCAGATTTGCTGCTGCCAGTTGGGCAAACTAACAATATACTGGTCGACTAATTTTTCGCCACCCATAAAGTTCTCGCAAATAAATAATATTATTCATCAGAATCATCAGTAATATCAATGGTGCCCTCGGGCTGTATTTGCTGATCAATCTTTACTTCACCAGATTCGCGATCATCAACGCTGATATTCTGATCACTGGATTTTTGATAAACATTATAAACGGCAACACCTACCCCGATCAAAGCTAGAAAGATTAATATGATGACAGGTAAGTGTGCGATACCTTTTTGAGACTCTTTAAGATTTTTCATAGATTATGTTAGTTAAAATTTTTTAGATTTAGGATTATCAATAACAGTAAATTTATTAGTTGCATTGGTAGCATTCAAAAACTTGTTACCATCAAATTTAGCAGTTACAGTCTTTTCACCTAGTTTGAAGTTTTTTGTAAAAGTACCACCCTTAACTAATTTATACATACATGATTTTGTTTTAGCGTTATACCTAACTGGGTATTCCTCATCAATATCACCAGTTCCAGCTCTAAAAGCGCCTACACATTCTTCTGGGCTTAAAGGTTCACCGTTATTCAACTTTAATTCAAGGGTTATCAGCATTTTCTTACCTCTCATAATAGTTTGAGGCTCATAACTTAGCGTCATAATCGGGTCTATCTTCTTTTTAACTGCATTTTCATCTTTGTCATCAGTTCCTTTGCAAGACGCTTTCCTATCAATAACAACAATTTGTTCATTACGGGTTACGCCATCCTGATGTACAAAAGAACAGTAGTTGCCCACTAAACCTACTGCGGTATATTTTGTACTATCTGAAACTGGTAATTCATTGGAAATATTTTGTCCCTTTTTATAATAGTAAATATTGTAGTTTGCTGCTGAACATAGAATTTTCACAGGCCTGTCAGCTTTCAGCCCAACTGCAATTGAGCTTCTGTTGTTGTCATTATATTTTTTAAAGTTTTTATTATTACATTTACGCTCATTAAAAGGCGTGCCCTGATTACGATTATCCGAATCGTATGTGACTATTAAAGCCTTGTTATATTGACCACCGTTACTGTAAAGCATTAAATAACCACGAGGCTCTTTTTTGGACGTAGTTGTAGCTGCAATAGCTTTACCATTTATAGGGAATGAAACCGTTAGCAAAAGTACAGAGCAAATGATGTACGATATATTTTTTTTCATTGTTTATTTATGCCTTTACAGCAGCATATGTAATAGGTAATATACTGTCAATACCGATTAGTAAGCGACTCTACTTCCAGTTAACTTTGTTTTCACTGTACTCATTGGCGCGATATAAAATCATCTCCTTAATAAGGTTAGTAGGCAGCGGCTTATCGTAAAGTAGCTTAACCGAGCCTTTGCCAGTGTCATAGTTTCGAAGTTTATCTTCGAACGCAGCCTTAGTCCTAGGCGTAAAAACAAGGTTCATGTGCTGCTTGTGACCAGAGAAGACAAACAGAATCATACCGTCTTTATGTAGCGTGGCTGGAGCGTTCCATTTAAGCATTTCGTCGGTATCGGGCACCGTACTTCGTATAAGCTCGTGCAGTTCAAACAATTTGGCTTTTTGTTCTGGTGGAAATGATTCCAAATATTCGCTAATTGTTTTTGGTTTCATAGCTCTGTGTACTTAATTACGTTAATTTTTCTTTAGAATCTGCAAAACTAACTGCAATCAATTTTTCTAGCACCTCAACATCAACATCGGCTAGTTTATTAATGTATAAACAAGCCACACTAGTAGAATGTTTGCCAAGGTCTGATAGTAGGTCTGGGTAATTGCGTGGGTTAACATAAAGCGTTAAGTTTTGCTTCCGCGGCGAAAAACCAGCAAGAGGCCAATCGCCTTCTTGTGCACTGCGTTCGGATTTGTAGTGATACATACCAAAGCCAACAATGCTTGGTCCCCACATTTTGGGGTCTAACTTGGTTACCCGCTTGTATATTTCAAGCAACTTCAAACCGTCTTCACGACGGGTCATATTTTCGACACTATTAATAAAATCTTCGGGTTTTACGTCAGTGACTTTAGTTTTGATCTCTGCCATGATTTTAGTTTAACAAATGTTAATACTTTACTGCCAAACAGCAAGTATGACCGCATTAACTGGCATAACAATCAGGAAGAAGCTGGCGTTAAGCCACCAGAACTTCCAGCTTAAACGCGAGTACAGGTTATTACCTACGGTTGTTGCAGCTGTAAAGCCAGCCCAAACTAGTAACCCAATTGCTAAGCCTTCGGACACTGTGTCTGCATTTAAAGAATTCACCACAATGGCGAGTGCAATAACTTGAATAAGCGAAGAAATAATAACGGAAACAATTGCTTTGCTCGCTAATTCCTTTGGCATTTTCATCATGTCGACGCCGCTAAGTTTTGACCAAAGCTTTCCAAAACCAGCCGGTGAATACCAAAATGACCCCAAGCCAATAGCAATAAGCCATCCTATAACTATTGCAAGCACGTTCAAATTAGATAGTTCTAGCATCTTTAAGTTCCTTTACTACAGTATTTATAGGCTGATTATAGCAAATACTCTTACGACTCGATTTCTATGGCGTAGGCTTTAAGTGTTCTGATCTTTTTATTGGTATTAGCCGTAAATGTGTACACATCGCAGTACGCTATATCGCGCCCGTTAGAATATTTAAGGACACCGCTTGCTGCACACTTGTTATCGCTACTTACAATGGTATCCATAATAAGCTCAGAAGCATCGCCGTCACTCATAGTTTTGAGCGCTTCTATTATTGCAGCTTTTCCGTTCCATGCTGGACCACCAATCATCTGCCACGTAGCGTCTTCCGAAAAACAGTCGGCGATAAAGTCGACATTACATTCTGCAAATGCTAGATTAAAGTCTTTAATAAATTCTTTATTTGGATCATTGTCGCAATCTTGATGTATCGTTACTTTTGTCATAACTACCCTTGTTTAGTTGGATCAAATTCTACGGTCCACTCAATACCGTATTTATCTCGGAACATGCCAAAATAGGTGCCCCATGGGCTGTCTCCAAGCGGCATCTCAACTTCACCGTCAACTGTTAGTCCGGCAAAGATCTTGTCGGCTTCGGCACGACTTTCAGCGCTCACTGCTATTTTAGATCGATTCTCGTTCTCACTGACTGGCCCTAGACTTGCTGGGACATCGTTAGCTATTAACGTATTGCCGCCAACTGGCAAAACGATTCTCATAATCTTTTCCGCTTCATTTTCTGGAATTGGGAATTCAGGACCTGCTAAGTCCTTAAAACGAACGATGCTAGTAAATTCACCGCCAAACACAGACTTATAAAAATTAAAGGCTTCTTCGGCATTTCCGTTGAAGTTGATGTACGGATTTATGGTTGGCATTGAGTGTTTCCTGTTTGAGTTGGTTTGTTTTTATTTTAGCAAACAAAAAAACCGGAATTGAATCCGGTTCATTTATTCTAATATGCTTGGCAAAAGATTATGTATATCGCTAGCTGTAACACTTGCACCGAACATAGGATTTCCGGGCTCCAAAAACTTACCTGCGCTCAGTCTACCAATTGTAACTGGGTCAAAACCTATATCATCTACTAATTTTGATACCAATGCTGTGTCAGCAGAGTTATCACCTGCAATAGCTATAGCTTTACGATCCAGTGAATCGTGAGGACGGTTATCATCAAAGACATTATGGTAACCCATGTGACTGAGCGCTTTTACAACACGTGCTCCCTTTAAATATGCTTGAACCATTTCACTAGATGTAGTTGATTTAAGCTCAGGCATATTACCATCCACTTCCCACCAGTAATTCATTGCATCTACTACCAGTTTACCCTTTAACAGCTTCGCTGGTAGCGTTTTATATTTACTTAATGGTAAGGCTAATAGTATGACATCCGCTTGAGCAATTGCCTCAGAGGCAGACACCGCTATTGCGCCAGGCGTAAGAATCTTAATACTCAGCGCTATTTTAGTCGCATCTCCCGAACCGGCAATATAAACTGGATAATTTGCTTTGATGAATAATTGTGCAAGTACCGTGCCCAATTTTCCGGCGCCTAAAATGCCAATGACAGGCCTATGACTTTTCACTTAGCAACTCGCGGATTCTAGGAATTACCTTTGTTCCGTAAAGCTCAATCATATGTAAACGCGCGCTAGCTGGCATTGGGCCGCCACCGTAGACCAGATCAAAACGATTCACTCCTAGCGTTTTAATTGTTTTTGCCATTTTTTGAGCAACTGTTTCTGGCGAGCCAACGTAGAGCGAGCCAAAGTCTACCTCTTCATCAAAGTGCTGGCGTTGTAACGGTGGCCAACCGCGGGAACTTCCAATGCGGTCAAAATTAGTCTTATGAGCTGGCCAAAAAATATCTTGCGCTTCTTTATCTGTGTCGGCAATAAATCCAGGTGAATGAATACCTATTTCATCACTCTTTGTGCCTGCTGCATCAGCCGCTTTGTGATACAGCTCGACATACGGAACAAATCGCTCAGGCGATCCGCCAATAACTGCTAACATTAGTGGAAATCCATACTTTGCAGCGCGGATAACTGACTGAGGTGATCCTCCTACACCTATGGAAGTATGGATACGACCCGATTCTGTCTTAGGAAATATATCTGCTTTATCAAGCGCTGGACGCTTTGTGCCCTGCCACGTAACCGGCTTTTCTTTGAGCACTTCCGCAAACAGCGCAACTTTTTCCTCGAATAATACTTCGTAATCTTGTAAGTCGTAGCCAAATAACGGAAATGATTCGGTAAACGATCCGCGCCCTAGGATTATTTGGGCTCGTCCATTCGACAACGCGTCAAGTGTTGCAAATCGCTCAAAAACACGAACCGGATCATCGGAACTTAATACTGTTACGCCCGATGCTAGCTTAATATTTTTAGTTTGTGTAGCAATACCGGCCAGAACCGTTTCAGGACTACTGATAGAAAAATCCTCACGGTGGTGCTCACCGAGTGCAATGACGTCTATGCCTAACTTATCTGCTAACACTGCTTCGTCTACTACTTGCCTGATCGCAGCAGCATGCGTC
>JALQXV010000020.1 GCA_023263015.1 Candidatus Saccharimonadia bacterium | reverse complement strand
TGATTGCATATACCGCTGATGAATGAGACGATACACAAAAAATAATCATTATAAAGAGCGCAAAAAGCTTCTTTAATAGACTTCGACTGAGTATTGTATTTAACTGCATCCTGGTGCCTTCTTCTTTTGGCCGTTCACCGAAACATGAATATGGTCTTTGTGTCCATCCATGGTACCTGAGTCAAATGCGAACGCCTTACCACCATCAAGGGTTGAAGTTCCAGAAGGTACTGGATTAAAGATTAATTCGTCAATTTTTAGCTCAGCACGATTATTATAGAGCCACTTGTATAGCTTATTCATGTCTCCTACGGCAACACCGGCATTGCCGAGATCAATCGCTAAGCCGCTGTAGTGGTTAGAGGTGCTGCCACCAGCGCTACAATCACTATGGCCAGACTTAATCACCGAAGGTCGAATCTTTACATCGGCTTGTTCAACTACTGCGACTAACAGGCGGACAAGGTCGTCGCTTGCAATGCCGTTTTTAACATCATTGGTTGGGTTAGCGCTCTGAGGATCCCAGTTCTTGCTGGCAAATAGCTTATCAACCAGTTCTTTACGCTCACCGCTTGGCAACGAAGCTGCGCCACCGCCGCCATCATCCTGTGAATCATCACCGCCCGTACTGCCTACTCCACCAGTCGACTCTGGACCAACACCCAACTCTTTACAGGCTGCTGTACCTACACTATCATCTGGATTCTTATCATCAGCTTCGTTACAGGCCATAGTTATAGCTGCAACAGCATCTGCTACGTACATTCGATAGTGGTTAAAGCGGTCTTCGGTGTTCTTGCTGGCATCACAATCATCGTCTTTAAGTGCCTTATAGACGTCTTTTAGGCCGCCTTTATCTTTTGTTTCAATATGTACTCCAGAGTCATCTGCAGTAATCGCCACGCCAAAGCACTTCATGCCATATTCCTCATTGAGCCGAGGGAGGTCATCTTCTATTGTTGGTCCACCGCCATCAACTGGTGCTGTGCCATTTTCGTATGGATTCTCGTAATCCTCATGGTTCATTTCTGTGAGCGAGAATCCACGCTTAGGCATACCGTAGTCGTAAGTGCTGGCTGCATAGGCCTTTGGTGTCCAGCTAGAGAACATATTGGCAAAACTTGCCCCTACGCTACTAATGGGATTGGCTACACTGTCTAACATTTGAGTAGAATTAACCGGCAGACTCATAGATACCGTTGAAAGTAGTGACTCGCCATCAAACGGATCAAAAATCCGTGCCAACATAGGCTTAGCGGCATTATCTTCTTTATCAAACTGTTCTTGCAGTGAAGCAAGCTGAGCCCTCTCTCCGTCGCTGAGTGATTTACCGCCAGTTGCTAACGACTGGTCGTTAGCGGCTAAAAATGCACCAGTGTTCGCGAGATTTCCAAAGTTAGCACCTCGAGCCAATGGGTCAACCGTTTTACCTGCCAATGCCTTCATTGAGGAAAGAGTAAGCTCCTCAATATTGGTACCAGCAACGCCTTCAAGTAAGGCGTCTATGCCACTAGTTGTTACTGAGCTGATGGCACCAGAAACTTGCTTAATAAGGGGGAACCCAGCAACAGTATCAAAGACCGAACAGGCTCCGCCAAGAGGCTTAATACTATCTAATATCTTGAACAGTTCTGGTTTTTCGCCAGCTTTACCAAGATCAGCTTCCTTGGGCATAGGTACGCCCCCAGTCTTACCTTGCTCTGCTTTTACGCTCTCGGCTGCTGTCCAGCTAGTTTTATTTTCTTTGTCATACAAAAACTCTGCAAAATTACCTAATGCGTACAGGTCAAAGTCGTCATTAGTCATTGCTTGGCTGCCCTTTGAAGCGGCGTCCATGCCCATGCGCATCATTGGCATAATGTTGTTAGTGAACTTATAGGTTTCAAGCCCGTTGCCGTAACTTTTAGCTGCGCACAAAATACCAACCACGGCAGCTGCCCCAGTAGCGGATTTTCCAAGTGCACCCTTGAGCTTAAACTCGTCTAGGGCTGCTTTCGCATCTTTCGATGCAACTTCATCACTTGCGTCTGGTGGGTTCTCTTTACCGTCTCCATCTGGGTCGCCCCCACTTGCTGCTTTTGCGTCACCAGGTGACTGAGCGCCCTCTACGACTGCTTTCTCGCGGTCCTTTTCATATTGTTTCTTATAACGTTCACGGCCGGCTTTATCTAATCTCTCTTTGGCCTTATTCATGGTATGGAAACTAATACCACCACGCTTCTTCAGTAAGTGAGCTGCTAAAGCACTACCAGCATTATGAATATCCATCGCTTTAGTTATCGTATTAACCGACTTTCGGCGACCAGCAAAACCTTTGTCAACGTTAGATAAGTCAACGATTTGCGTACCCGCGTCCAAACGGCCTTTGCTCGAAAAGATTTTATCCGAGCCGTCCACGTCGCGCAATCTAGAGCCCTTGCCCATGGTTTCATTCAATGCGCCATCGCTCGAGTCTAGACTGCCAAGAACTGACTTTGCTTTGTCTTGATCAATTACCTCATAGCCCATATGGCGTCGACTCGGGTCTTCGTATATAGGTCGCAGTCCAAGGTCATTCACCATACGTTGCTCGAATTTATTAGCAGCAAAGTTTCCGGTCACACCAAGTCGGCCGTTTTGAGCACCTTGACCTATCAAGGCATAGAGCAGAACCTTAGAGGTTCTGTCGTTCATGAACTCTTCATTTGAGTCAAAATGTTTACCAAACTGCTGGGCCGCGTGAATTACCTGTATCGGACCTTGCGCAACCGACAATCCAACAAAGCCACCGCCACCTAAGGCAGCAACTACGGCCATAGTGGCTACGCGTTTGCGGGTTAGCTTAGTTAACTGGGCTCGTAATGAGGCAAATCTGCCATCGCCTTCGTTTCTCCAGAAACCCTGAGAGCCTTGTGAGCCACTCTCCGCGCCAGTGGCAACTTCGCGCTCTTTTTCGGGCACCTCTGATTCATTAGCAGAACCATCAGCCGCCGACTCCTCTTGTTGTTTAAGCGCCTGACGGTCTAGGGCTTGACTACTACTGCCGCCGCCATTACTACCTCTCGGGTCTGATGAGTCGCCGGCTGCAGTTTGCTGGCGAGCTGCATACGCTGTAGGATCACTCGGATCACCCGCGGCCGTCTTTTGGCGAGCGTCATATTCTCCAGCAACGCCGTAACGGTCGTCTATATCAGGATCATAGCCGGCATTATCGTATACGCCGCCATTTGGATTCCCGTAGCTTTCCTCAGAACTATCCGCTCCTGATGTGCCGTCTCTTCGTGGTGTTTGTGTTGCCATAAAGTAATACTTCTTTGATTTTTGCGCTTAGCGCCGTCCCGTGTCTCTATTTACGTATCTATTATACTCCAGGATACAACCGGTTCTGAAGGTCAATCGTGCCCTGACTGCCCGCCATGTTGCCTGACTGCTCCATGCGTCGTACCTGCTCGGGGTTGGTCGTAATAAGGTTAGTCTCGGTTGGGCTGGCTGTAATTTGGATATGAACGTGGTTCTGACCGGCAAAGAAAAGCCCTTGTCCAACTGGGAACTGGCTCAGGCGTTTGCGTTCCTCGCTAGTTAGCTTAAACACGCCCGAAAGTACGTCAACCGCCGATGCCGATTGTTTGAGAAGGATTTGCATAGATGAGTTAGCCACAATGGCACGACCCATTCGACTGCCCATAAAGTCTTCCACGTCTTGTGTGATTGTAGTAATACCGAGATTATATTTACGAGCACGTTTAGCAAGACTAAACATAAAGTTAGCGCTATCCTCGTACTTCATGAGTTGCCATGCTTCATCAACAAGTAGGAGCCTACGGCGTTGATCACTCTTAGTTTTGTTCCAGATATAGTTTAGAACAATAAACATAGCAACGGGGCGCAGCTCATCTTCTAGGTCACGAATGTTAAACACTACCATCGGGTTGTTGATGTTAATGTTGCTTTGCTGTGAAAAGATGCCGGCAAAGGTACCACTCGTGTACTTGCGGAGCCGTTGTGCCAAGTTGGGACCATTGCCACCCATGTGAAGTAGCGTGTCGTACAAGTCATTGATCGTAGGAGGCTGAGAAGTATGCGTTAATGGATCATTTGTAATACCGGCTTTGGCATAGGTTTCGATCAGGGCTGCATCTAGATCTGCTTCTTCTGAAGGTGTTAATGCGCCATTCATAAGACCGCCACCACCTTGCATTTGCGCAGAGGCACCGCCCATCATTAAACGGAGTAATCCGTGCAGTGTAATAAGGTTGCTGCGCAGGGCGTTATCGGCTTCCTCGGTGTCAATTACTTGCGGTAGATCAAATGGGTTAATACGGGTCGGTGAGCTAAGACTTAAGCGCACATACGCACCACCAACCGCCTCACACATGCGCTGATATTCGTTTTCTGGGTCGATAATAAAGATCTCGGTGCCCATCATCATACTGCGAATTGCTTCTAGCTTAACGGTAAAGCTCTTACCGGCACCAGACTTTGCAAACACGACAGCATTGCCGTTTTCTAGGCTAAACCGATCAAAGATCACCAAGCCAGAGTTATGCATATTAATACCGTAAAGAATGCCGTTATCTTGGCTAAGGTCGGCGCTGGTGAACGGGAAACTGGTGCTAACTGCGCCAGTATTCATGTTGCGACGAATCTGTAGCTGGTCCATAAATTGCGGAATAGCGCTATTAAGTCCCTGCTCTTGTTGGCTGCTGGCCGGCTTAGAATAAACAAGCTGCTGTCCAAGAATAGACTCGACTTTGTTAGACACAAACTCAAGTTCTTCCATAGTGTGACCGTAGATAGTGAAGTAAAAGCCAAATCGGAAGAACCGCTCTTCACCCACTTGGAGTTTATCGCGCATTTCCTCGGCGTCCATAATGGCATTTTGTTTAGCTGGGTCACGCACGCGACCCTTTTCGGCATCGATCTGCAAACCAGCTTCTAGTTGGGCTACTTTTTTACGTAGGTTTTCAAGAACAACCTGACTCTCTACAGGGTAAACGTACAAAGATATATCAATAATTTCATCAAGATTCACCATGCTGCTCATCCATCCGGTAGTAAGTGATCGCGGGTAGCCGTAGACGTAGTACGTGCGAGCAAAACGGGTACCGAGCTGAAAGTGAGTCTTAGAGAACTCAATTGAGCTTGGTGCAATAAAATCTCGTAACGCTGTAATACCTTTACGAAATGCTTCATCGACTTCTTGTTCTTCACGCATGCGCTGAGCCTGCGCAATTGCCACCGGATCATTAAGTGGTGCTTGTTTTTTGCCGAACGCCATTATTGCATCTCCCTTTGAAGGCTAGCTTGCGGCGTTGAACCTTCTCCCTTAGTAACAATCGGAACCTGTAGATCATCGAAATTCTTGAGCTGTTGCCGTGTCGCGGTATCTGGATTGTAAGTGTCGTAGTAAAGCTCAATTAATTCTTGTGTGTCCAATGGCAGCCCTTGTACGCCACATTGCATTAACCCGTTTAGTACGGCCTGAACGCGGTTGCGTAGTTCGGTTTTAGCATCTTCGAGCTTTTTCTCGTTAATAACAATGTGAGTCTTTTGGTTGCTGAATAGCTTAAACATTCCATCAAATAAGCCCTTGCTTTGAGCCAATGGCTTGGTTGATTCCGCAACTGGGAAATAAGGGATAACAACGTAAAAGTTCTTGTCCATAATGTTGGTCTGTGAAGCAAGGTCATCAATAAACGCTAGATAGTCTTCCATGAGCAAGGCAAGCAACATGTTCTCGTGCTCGCTACGAATCTTATCGAGCTTTTCAAGGTAAGGACGAATGTCTACCTTATTGGAGCGAATAAAGATCTGAATTGGGAAATAGAGCGAGTTTAAGAAGCCTTGGTAGCTATACTCCACGCCCTCCCTTTCGGCTGGGCTCATAAGATCAAAGTTGATTGACTTAACCATAACAACTGAGCGGAATGAGCCATCGTTCATGATTACGACGCCGT